>JBOHJU010000073.1:0-10239 GCA_050728755.1 Methylocella sp. | reverse complement strand
CCATCCGGCCGACAGCTTGAATCAGATTTTCACGCGGTTGGGAATCCCATCGCGATTCAAACCAACATCATCCTGCTCTAAAGCTTGCCATCGGGATGGTTGCACCTGCGTTAGATGCGGCCATCGCGTCATGGACGGTCCCGCCCCTCCACGGAATATACGTATAGTAGGCCCTTAGAGGCGGCGTCACCGCGGATTGGGCATGCAGCTTAACCGTGGTCGCCGTCAGGGCCACCGCGGCGAGGCATAAAATCAGTAAAGCTGTACGTTTCATACCAATGTTCCTCATACCAATGTTCCTCATACCAATGCTCCTCATTCCAATGTTCCTCATACCAATGCTCCCTTAATCTTTCTCCTCTTCTTTCGCGATCTTTATCCCGAATTTCTGATTTGGCTGCGCGGGATGTGCGCATCGTAAGCTTCGCCTGCCCTGAACGCAACGAATTTTTCACAGGCGTCAGCTAGATCGCGGGCGGAGAGGCGGCTCAGCCGCTTGGCCCTTGGAATGCGGCGCCATATTCCGCGCCGCCCTTATCGCGATCCTCGCCGTCGCGCGAAAACTCGGTCAAGATCTCGCAAAAGATCGCCGTCCAATGCCCTCGCGCCACAGTTTTGTGAAGAGACAATGGAACGGTGCCGAATTTGACCCCGAGCAGGGCATGGCCTAGCTCCATGCCATGGACCCCGCCCCGCCCGCTTTCTGGCTCCCGCTTCTCGAAATTATCTGGATCAATATTCTTCTCTCGGGCGACAACGCCGTGGTCATTGCGCTGGCCTGCCGGTCGCTGCCTCGCCGGCAACGGACGCTGGGCATCGTCCTCGGCTCGGGTGCGGCGATCGCCTTGCGCGTGGTCTTCACCATTCTTTTGGTTGAATTGCTGGGTCTGCCTTTCGTAAAAATCGCGGGCGGCGTTCTCCTGCTGTGGATAGGCGTCAGGCTCGCCAGCGCGGAAGAGCCTGAAAAAGGGATCAAACCGGCCAACACGCTATGGTCCGCCATCCGTATGGTCGCCGTGGCGGATGCCGTGATGTCGCTCGATAACATGGTCGCGGTTGCCGCCGCGGCGAAGGGATCGATACCGTTGATTCTTTCCGGTCTCGCCTTGTCGATTCCGCTCATCGTCTTCGGCTCGACGCTCGTGCTCGCGCTGCTCAACCGTTTTCCTCTCCTTGTTTGGGCCGGCGCGGGATTGCTCGGCTGGATCGCTGGAGACCTCATCGGCACCGATCCCGGTCTTGCCGCCTGGCTACGCGTGCGCTGGCCCGGTTTTGAGGCCTGGGACGGAGCGGCGGGCGCCGCTTTTGTGCTGCTCATCGCGTGGCTGCGCCGCCGGCATAGAGGTCCAACGCGGCGAGCGTAGAGCCAAGCGCGGAGAACCGGCGGATAGAATGGCGTGAATTCCGGTGCGACCAGGCACGGCACGCCCGCATTTCAATGCTCTGCCCTTCCAGCGACTTTGGCTTCCGCAAACGTCGCCATGCCTGTGTGACAGGCGAGAGCCGCCTTAATGATCCCGAATGCCAAGGCGGCGCCTGTGCCTTCGCCGAGCCTGAGCCCGAGATCGAGCAGCGGCTTCTTGCCGAGCCGCCGCAGCACATCCGCATGCGCGCCTTCGGGCGAAACATGGGCCGCCATGCAATGGCCGAGCGCGCGGGGATCCTGCGCATGAAGAATGGCGGCGGCGGAACAAACCACATAACCATCAAGGATAACCGGAATGCGCTCCATGCGCGCCGCGACGATCGCGCCGACGATCGCCGCGATCTCGCGCCCGCCGAGACGGCGCATCACCTCCAGCGGATCGGAGAGATGCGCCTGGTGCCGGGCGACGGCCGCTTCCACCGCCGCGATTTTCCGCACTAGGCCGCGATCATCGATTCCCGTGCCGCGCCCAACCCAATCGGCCGCCGCGCCGCCGTAAAGCGCATGGTAAATGGCGGCCGCGACCGTCGTATTGCCGATGCCCATTTCGCCGAGGCACAAAAGATCGATACCGCCGGCGATGGCTTCCATCCCGAAGGCGAACGTCGCGGCGGCCTCCTTTTCCTCGAGGGCCGGGGCCCTCGTTATGTCCTGCGCCGGAATGTCGAGCGCCAAATCGAAAACCTTGAGGCCGAGGCCATGGGCCGCGCAGATCTGGTTGATTGCGGCGCCTCCGGAGCGAAAATTGTCCACCATGGCGCGCGTGACCGAGGCCGGATAGGCCGACACGCCTTTGTTCACGACGCCATGATTGCCGGCGAACACCGCGACGAGGGGCCGCTCGATCGACGGCGTCGGCTTGCCCTGCCAAGCGGCCAGAAACGCGGCGATCTCCTCGAGCCGCCCAAGTGACCCCAGCGGTTTGGTCAACTCCGCCTGGCGCGTGCGGACCGCCTGCCGGGACGCCTCCGAGGCCGCGGGCATCGAGGCAATGAGATCGCGGATCGAGTCAAACGGGTGTTTTGAGGCGGACATCGCGGCCTGACGGAGCACCAAAGAGTGTCTTCTATTCCAGCGCGGCAGATGCCGGAAGTGGCCTGCGCCAACACGTCTCACTTTTTGCTGCAGTCGCAATATTGCAATGCAGCAGTAATTTTGCTATGTAAGGCTCATTCGGCGGTTCGGGGGGAAACCTCATGTTATCAACACGGAATGGAGGCCATCACGATGAAGCGCCAGCTTTCTTCTACCGCCATGGGACTTGTTCTCCCTACTGCGGCTCTCGCCTTTGCCACTGTCGGCGACTTGCCTAGCTCCCACTCCTGCGAGACTGCCCCGGTCAACGTAGCCGAGGTAAAGAACGCCCTGCCGAATCGAATCCATTGCTATATCGGCATGAGCGGCGCACCAGGCAGCGTTTATCGAGGCTGGATCTGTGAGCGTGAGCACGCGCCCACATTGGCGAACTGAGATCCGCGTTCCTGGTTCGCGCCTGGGAAATCGCACATATCCGCTGCGCATTCCGCGACTGGGCGCAACCGATGCGCGCTCTAAATCATGGTCAGGCGACAGGGCGCGGTGGGTAGAGCCCGCCAACAAAGGGAGAGAGCGGCAATGGACATCAAGCGAAGTGGCGCACAGCCGTCCGGCAAGGGGCCGGCGGACTACTTCACGGGCGGGGTCCGCGTCGACCCGCTGTTCCAGGCGCCCGCTCCGGCGCGCGTCATTGGCTCCAGCGTCACATTCGAGCCGGGCGCGCGGACTGCCTGGCATGCGCATCCGCTTGGCCAGACTTTGATCGTTACGTCCGGCTGCGGCTGGGCGCAGCGCGAGGGCGGGCCAGTTGAAGAAATCCGGCCCGGAGACGTGGTCTGGTTTCCGCCCGGCGAGAAGCATTGGCATGGAGCGATGCCAACGACGGCGATGACGCATATCGCCATTCAGGAAGCACTGAATGGCAAAGCTGTCGACTGGATGGAGCACGTCAGCGACGAACAATACCGGGCCTGATGGCCGAATTCAAAATGCAAAAGATCGGTAACCGGTCCTCGCGGCCACCACTGCCCCGATCGGCAAACGCCGGAGTCGCTCGGCAAGCGGATCGGCGAGCTGCTTCGCCAGCGCCTCCGTATCTAGACAAGACCCGCACGATCAAGGATGAGAAGCGATGCGCTCGCCGCTTCTTTCCGATTTTTATTTTTGCCTCGGGTTTTTCACGCGGCTGCCGCTTCCCTCGCTGGCATCCAGGAGCGAAACGCCTTCGCTCGCCGATTTCTCCCGCGCAGTGCGCATGCTGCCGGTGGCGGGCGGCCTCGTAGGAGCTTTCGCGGCCCTCGTCATGGCGGCGGCCTCCCGTTTCGGATTCCCCCCGCCCCTCGCGGCGCCGCTCGCGATTTGCGCCTTGGTATTGCTCGGCGGGGCAATGCACGAAGACGGGCTAGCCGATTGCGCCGACGGGTTTTTGGGCGGGACGACGCGCAAGCGAAAACTCGAAATCATGCAAGACAGCAGGATAGGCACGTTTGGCGCCGCGGCACTCGTGCTGAGCCTCTATTTGCGGGTCGCGAGCCTTGCGCTTATCGCGGATGAAAGCCAGGGCCTCGCCGGTGCCGTCCTGATCGGCGCGGCGGCTTTGTCGCGCACCGCGTCGCTTATGCCGTTGGCCCTCCTTCCGCCGACGCGCGAAAACGGTGCCGGTTTTGCCGCCGGCAAGCCGGAACGAGCGGCGCTCAAGACCGCTGCCTGCCTCGCCGTCGTTTTTGCCCTCGCTCCGGTTGTGGCGGGCGCGTCTCTTACCCGCTTGCTTGCAGGCATTGCCACGGCGACAGGCGCGGCCTATGCCATTGTACTGCTCGCTCGAAAACAAATCGGCGGCCAGACCGGGGATGTCGCGGGCGCCGCGCAGCAATTTAGCGAAATTGCATATTATCTTGCCTTCGCTGCGAACGCTTGAAGAAAGGCTTCGCGAGGAAGGATTCCCGGACCGGACTGGCCCGCGCTGACTAGAAACGACATATTCAAAGCCTTTCAGTCCGCCAACGCGGCGCTGCGCTCCCACAGCGATAACGCGGCCCTGTCATCCTGCGCCGCTCGCGAAGGCGCAATCGGGCGGCACTTGTGGAAATATTGGCCCGTCGTCGCGGCGACCTTGGGCGAAGACGCGAGATAAATGATCGTTTCCGCGCCCTTTTCCGGGGAAATCGCCAAAAGCTTGGCGAGACCTACAAAGCGCGAGATCAAGCCGCCGCTCTCATCGCCGAAGCGGGTGGCGACGAAGCCAGGATGCAGGCAGTTGGCGGTCACGCCCGTGCCATGAAGACGGCGGGCGAGTTCACGCGTTAAGAGAATGTTGCAGAGCTTGGAACGGCCATAGGCTTTCATGGCGCCGAAGCTTTCCGTCAATTGCAGATCGTCGAAATCCAACGAGGCACCTTGATGCGCGGCCGATGCGGTGCTGACGATCCGCGCCGGCGCCGACGCCACGAGACGCTCGCGCAATCCCTGCGTCACGACGAAATAAGCCATATGATTAAGCGCGAACGTATATTCGAGCCCATCCTCGGTGACCTTGCGGGTGGCGAACATGGCGCCCGCATTGTTGACCAGGACATCGATTCGGGGCTCCGCTTCGGCGATTTCGGCGGCGACCCGGTTCATTTCTGAGATCCGCGTCAGATCGGCAAAATGGACCGTATGGGCAAGACCGGGCGCCCTTTCGCGAAGCTGCGCCAGCGTCCCCTCGCCACGCGATCTGTCTCTCGCCACCAGAACGATTCTCGCGCCCATTTTCGCGAGCTTGCCGGCAGCGATCTGTCCAATTCCCGAGGTGGCGCCAGTAATGACGACCGTCTTGCCCTTCACAGAAATTCTTCCTCATGGCCCTGGCGCAAATCAATCATGTGGTCGAAAAGGCCCGTCGGATACATTTTCACGAGGCGGCCAGGATCGCGGTTTTCAATAAATCTTCGCCTTTGGCACGCGTCAGGGCGGGCTCAGCCACTCGCGCACTCGAGCTGCTCCTGATAAACGCGACGATCAGGCCGACAGCGTCTCACAATTCTTGATGGGGGTGGCGACCTGAAAGTTCCCCCCTTACTCATGCTGATTATCGTATAGCATGATTAACCAACTTGGGACCACTGGATGCACCGCTTAATACCTCCTAAGCGCCGGCGAGATATAGGGTCGGATCGACCGGCTTCGTGCCCTTGCGCAATTCGAAATGAAGCTGCGGCGAGGCGACATTGCCGCTCTGCCCGGATTTTGCGATCGTTTGCCCGCGCTTGACCGTCTCGCCGCGCTTGACTTCGATATCGCCATTATTCGCATAGGCGGAAACAAAGCCATTGGGATGCCGGATCAAAATCAAATTGCCGTAACCCTTCAACTCGTTCCCGGCATAGGCGACGACGCCGCTCTCCGCCGCTTTCACGGAGGTTCCTTCCGGAACGGCTATGTTGATCCCGTCGTTGCCGCCCGGTTTAAATCCTTGGATGATGCGCCCGTGCGCGGGCCAGCGGAATTCCGGATTGGCCGCTTCGGAGACCACGGCAATTTTTTTCGGCTCGGCGGCCGGGGCCGGCGCCGAAGCGCGCGCCGATACCTTGGTTTCGTTAGGCTTCTTGGCCTGCGCCATTTCCCGCTTTGCCGCAGGGGCGGTTGGCTTCCGCGCGGCGGCAGCCTTGGCTGCGGCCGTGCGCGTCTTGCCGGCTTTCAGGCTTGCAGCCTGGCTGGCCAATGTGCGAGGGCGCGCGCCCGCCACTTTCGCTGGAGCCGCCGCTTTTCGCGGCGCGGAATGAGCGGTGGCGCGAGCTCCGCTCGCAGCGGCCAAAGCCGCATTATAGGCCGGGATAACTATGTGGGTTCCCGGCCGGATCTGCGACGCCGAGGCAAAACCATTTGTGCGAACGAGCGCGTCGACGGGCACGCCATAACGGTTTGAGAGAATTTGGGCGTTCTCGCCTTGAGCGACGACGATCGGCGATCCGCCTTGCGCGGACCAGCCCGCGGCGCCTTGCATACCTCGCGGCGGCGCGGCGGCGGCAACCCGTGGGCTTGGTTGCACCGGAGCAACCGGCGCCGCAGCCCCGGCGCCTGCCGCCGGCGCCTCGCTGGCAACGTTCGCCGAGGTCTGGAAAGGATTGGACCAAGGATCGCTCAGACGCTCGGAATTCGAGCAACCGGCAAGCAAGCCGGCCGCGGCTCCGGTCAAGGCGATACGAAACGCAAAACGCGCTCGGGACACACAAACAAAATCACTCATGACGCAACCCCACCAACGCTTGTCTCTCGACCCATTAAGGTGCCGACTAAGTTAAGGGACGGTTTAAAGATGAACGAATATTTATGGAAAAACGGACAAAATTAAGTTTCTTCGCAATCAGTCCCGATCTTCAAAGCGCTCGCGCTTCGCCTGGCAAAAGCGGCTGCAGCCGGGACGGGCAAACCGGGGTCTCGTCGATGCCTCCGGCGCCGTTGCGTGCGATCCTGGCGATGTGCTGGCGCGACATGGTCTTTTGATCCGGCCGCGCCGTGACGAGCAGCCCACCCTCGCCAAGTGCCGCGACGAGATTTTCGGGAACCTCGGCAAGCAAACCCTGAACGATGACGCGGTCGAAGGGGCCTATCCCCGGCAAGTGCGCCAGCCCATCGCCAAAGACGACCGCGGCGTTGGCGATGGCGAGCCGCGCGAGCCGCGCCTCGGCCTCGATCGCGAGGCTCCTAAATCGCTCGATGGAGAGCACTTCCCGCGCAAGCTTAGCCAGCAACGCTGTCGCATAGCCCGAACCGGTTCCAATTTCGAGCACGCGATGGCCAGGCGACGGTGCCAGCGCCTCGATCATCTTGGCGGTGAGCCAGGGCTCCGGGAGGGTCTGGCCGCAACGCAGCGGCAGCGCGATCGCCCGGCGCGCCAGATCGGCAAAGCGGTGCGGCACGAAAATCTCGCGCGGGACAATTTCGAGCGCGCGCAAAAGGTTGAGATCCTGGATGCCGCGCGCACGCAGATCCATGAGAAACGCCGCCTTGTTTTGCGCCTCGATCGCTTGCTCTTCCAATCCGGGCGGCGGCTCTTCGAGGGACATCGCGAGATCGGCCTCGATTAACGCAGTACGAGCGCAAGGCGCGTGAGCGCCGGTTCGTCGGTCAAATCGAGTTTGAGCGGCGTCACCGAGATTTTGTTGCCGGCCAACGCTTCGAGGTCGGTTCCGCGTCCCGGGGTCGAATTGCCGCGCGTGAACGAGATCCAGTAATAAGGAATGCCGCGCCCGTCCGCCCGCTCGTCGATCATTGCCGTTTGCGCATCGCGCTGGCCTTGGACGCTGACCGCTATCCCTTTAACCGCCTCCGGCGGACAAGCCGGAAAATTCACATTGATCGCGATATTTCGCGGGATCCCCTCTGCAAGGATTTTGCCGATAAGGCCCGGCGCATGGGTCTCGGCGCAGTCCCAAAAACTCTCGTCGCGCCCGATCGGGCCGTAGGCCTGGGAAAGTGCAATCGCCGGCAGGCCGAGGCTCGCCGCTTCCAACGCGCCCGCGACCGTCCCGGAATAGGTCACGTCATCGGCGACATTCTGGCCGTTATTTACGCCCGAAAGGACGAGATCGGGCCTTCCGCCTTCGAGCAGACTGCACGCGCCCAGAACGACGCAATCGGTGGGCGTGCCCTTGACCGCGAAATGGCGCTCCGAGATTTTGCGCAGCCGCAGGGGATCGTTGAGCGTCAGCGAATGGGCGACGCCGGACTGGTCATATTCGGGCGCGACAACAAAAATATCATCCGTGAAGGTCTTGGCGATGCGCTCCATGAGGGCGAGGCCATGCGCGTAAATGCCGTCGTCGTTGGTAATCAGAATGCGCACGCGCGGCCTCAAGCTCTTTTGATTATTTCGATGCCGCCCATATAGCCGCGCAATGCCTCCGGCACGGTGACGGAACCGTCTTCGTTTTGATAGTTTTCCAAGACCGCGACAAGCGCGCGGCCAACCGCGACGCCCGAGCCGTTGAGCGTGTGGACAAAGCGGGGTTTGCCGTCTCCCGCACGGTAGCGCGCATTCATCCGCCGCGCCTGAAAATCGCCGCAGACGGAAACGGAGGAGATTTCGCGGTAGCGATTTTGCCCCGGCAGCCAGACCTCGATGTCATAGGTCTTTTGCGAGGCAAAGCCCATATCGCCGGTGCAAAGCGTCACGACCCGATAGGGAAGTTTTAAGCGCTTCAATACCTCTTCGGCGCATAAAAGCATGCGGTCATGTTCGGCGAGCGAAGCTTCGGGCGTCGTAATCGAGACGAGTTCGACTTTGGTGAATTGATGCTGGCGGATCATGCCGCGTGTGTCCTTGCCAGCGGCGCCCGCCTCGGCGCGAAAACATGGCGTGCAGGCGGTGAAGCGGAGCGGAAGCTCTTTTTCGTCGAGGATTTTTTCGCGGACGAGATTGGTCAGGGGCACTTCGGCGGTGGGGATGAGCCAGAACTGTGAAGTGAGATCTTCAATACCCTTTTCGGCCCTTCTCCGTTGAAATTTGGCAGCAATTAAATCCCTTTTGCGATTGAACGTAATACTTCCCGACGCAATTTCGTTTTGAATCGCATCTACTTTCTTGTTTGCTCGTTCAAAGTCAGTTTCATACTGTTTTATTTGTGCGATCTTCGCGTGGAGGTTTAGCCAATCAGATGAGAAAAACTGATCCTCTTTAAACTTCGGCAATTGCGCCGTGCCGAACATCGCCTTGCGGTGCACAAGGATTGGCGGGCTCACTTCCGTGTAGCCGTGTTCGCCCGTGTGCAGATCGAGCATGAATTGCGCAAGCGCGCGCTCCAGCCGCGCAAGAGCGCCTTTGTTCACGACAAAGCGCGCGCCGGAAATCTTTGCCGCCGTCTCGAAATCCATGAGGCCGAGCGCCTCGCCTATGTCGAAATGCTCTTTTGGTTGAAAGTCCATGGCTCGCGGTTCGCCAACCTGGCGAAGCTCGACATTGTCGTTCTCGTCCTTGCCGTCAGGCACATCGTCGAGCGGCGTATTCGGGATTTCGGCGAGCGCCTTGTTAAGCTCCGGGATCGCCTCGCGCTCCTCGGCCTCATACCCCGCCAAAGCCGTCTTCAACTCTGCGACTTCGGCTTTCAGCGCGTCTGTGCGGGCAGCATTAGCCGCCTTCATCGCGGCGCCGATTTCCTTCGAGGCCGCATTGCGCCGCTCTTGCGCGGCCTGCGACTTCGCAATCGCCGCGCGGCGTTTTTTGTCAAGCGCGAGAAGTCTTGCGGCATCCGGTTTGAGCCCCCGTCTGCCCAGCCCCTTATCAAAAATCTCAGCGTTGTCGCGAATCCATTTGATGTCGTACATGGGGCGCTTCCCTAAGGCTCAGCCAGTGACTAACAGCCCGTTTCAAATGCCTCGCCCTCATCCTGAGGAGCCCACGAAGTGGGCGTCTCGAAGGATGCGCCGCGCTCGCCACCGAGGCGCCCTCGCCCTTCGAGACAGCCCTTCGGGCTTCCTCAGGGTGAGGGCTTAGGTTCTGTGCAAGCCTTTGAGACAGGCTCTACGGCCCTTGCCCCGCCGGTTTTGCTCGGTCTTTCTCAATCATGCCTACGGACAAGATCGACAGCTCGTAGAGGCCCAAGGCCGGAACGGCAAGCGCCAGCATGGAAAATATGTCGGGCGGCGTCAAAATAGCGGCGGCGACAAAAACAAGCACGATGGCGTAGCGCCGCTGCCGCCGCAAAAAACCCGACGTCACGATGCCGATGCGTCCAAGCAGGGTCAGCACGACGGGCAGTTGAAACGTAATGCCGAAAGCAAAAATCAAGGTCATGATC
>JBOHJU010000072.1:0-10337 GCA_050728755.1 Methylocella sp. | reverse complement strand
GGTGAGAATAGGCTCGGGAATGACAAACGGCTCGTAAGGCCAGTTGAGGTTGCGGCGCGCGCCGGCAATCTCCTCTGGACCTTGCGGATCGCTATGCGCCTTCGAGGTGCCCGCGTGGGTAGGCAAGCCAAAGCCGATGGTCGTCTTGCAGGCGATCAGGCTCGGGCGGTCTGATTGTTGTGCCTTGCGGATCGCGCGCAGAATGGCTTTCTGGTCATGCCCATCGATACGAACGGCGTTCCAATTGCATGCTTGAAAACGCTTCACCTGATCGACCGAATCCGCGAGCGTGAGAGGACCGTCGATCGAGACGTGGTTTTCGTCGTGAAACGCGATAAGCCGGTTAAGCAGGAGATGCCCGGCAATCGCGATCGCCTCCTGGCTGATGCCCTCCATGAGATCGCCATCGGAGGCGAGGACATAGGTATGATGATCGACGATTGGCCCGAATTCTGCGTTCAGCATGCGCTCGGCGAGCGCCATTCCCACCGCGTTGCCAAGCCCCTGGCCGAGAGGACCCGTCGTGGCCTCCACCCCCGGCGCGTGGCGATATTCGGGATGGCCCGGCGTCCGCGAGCCGAGCTGACGGAAGCGTTGCAATTCCGCGATGGTCATGCTTGGTTCGCCGGTCAAATAGAGCAGCGCATATAGCAGCATGCAGCCATGCCCGGCGGACAGGACGAAACGATCGCGGTCCGGCCAGTTTGCGGCGGCGGCGTCGTATTTGAGCACCTTGGTGAACAGCACCGTGGCGATATCGGCGGCGCCCATCGGCAGACCGGGATGACCCGATTTCGCCTTTTCCACCGCATCCATGGCGAGTGCGCGAATGGCATTCGCCATGTCGTCGTGGGAGACTTTATCTGCGTGGGTTGGCATCAACTGCTCACTATAGGGGAGCGACGAGGGGATCATGATCGGCTGCTCCATCGACCGGGGCCGCAGAATACGGAAGCGGTGCAAAAGCATGGTTGGCCCCGTCTGGCAACCGCCGGAAGGCACGTGTCAGCGCAAAGCCTCTGCTTCTATGCCACGCTTTAAATTGTTCGGCCGCGAAGACGATTTCGCCGCGACTTATGCCTTATTGTCGCGGCGCTTCGCCATTATCTTGGCCACAAGCATTTAGCGCGCGGCTGCGGGTTTGTCGACCGGCGCCGTACGAAATCTCGACAAGGCGAGACCGGGCCACGACAACAAGGCACGGGCGTGGTTTTCTCAAATTTTCGTGTTTTTCGGCGGGGAAGCAAAAATTTGAGAGGGAAAACACCGCTCATTTCTCGAAGCCGTTGGGACGGGCCACAGATTGTGCTTCGAATTTCTCATTATGAAGGCGCCCGCAGGGCATGATCGAGGACGGCGCCACGACAACCAACAGATTGCCGGAGCGCCTCGACGCGGCGCTAAAGCGGCTCGCCGCCGCGCTCGACCGGCTCGACGCGGCTAGCGAGCGGCGGGGCAAGGCGGACGCCCTGCGCGCCAATCTCGAGGACGAGCTTGCGGTCATGCAAGACGACCGCTCAAGGCTGGCCGTCGAACTCGACGGCGCCATCGCGCGCTCGAAATCGCTGGAATTGGCGAACCGCGAAGTTGCCCGCAGGCTGAACGGCGCGCGCGAGGAAATAAGGGGGGTTCTCGCCGAGGCAGCGGGGCTGTCTGGGAAGTTGTAGGACATCCCGCTAAATAGCTGAATTGGAACAAAGCGGCCGTGCCGGCGTAACGGGTGGCTTACGGGCGCGCATGAAGACAAGGTGCGGGCGCATCAAGGCATCATTGCATTGGCGGCGGTTCTGTAAATCGCAGAACATCGGTCAGGTCGAACGGCTCCTGCGCGGGAATATCCATCCTGTTCCACCAGCCTCCGCCAAGCGCTTGGAAAAGAGCAGCCGTGTCGGCGTAACGGTTGGCCTGCGCTTGGACGCGGGCGAGCGAAGCCGTCAGGTAGGCCTGTTGCGCGGCGAGAACGGCGAGGGTCGCGACTTGGCCGAGCTCCAATTGTTTGCGCACAATCGCAAGGCTTTTTGAGGCAGCGTCCTCGGCCTTGACCGACGCCGTCATCGCCCGCGCGTCGGCCTCGATCGCGCGCAACGTGTCGGCGACATTTTGGAATGCGGCGATGACTGTCCCGCGATATTGCGCCTCGGCCTGATCATAAGCCGCTTCGGCCGCCTTTTGCTTATGATAGAGCGTGAAGCCATCGAAGAGAGGCGCCGTCACCGCTGCGGTGAGCAGATAGGCATTGGCGTTCGGCGTGAACAGCAAGGCCAGATCGTCGAAGCTGGTGGACAAATTCGCGGTCAAATTGACCACTGGCAAACGATTGGCGATCGCCACGCCGATTGCGGCGCTCGCCGAATGCAAAGTGGCCGAAGCGGCCTGCACATCTGGGCGATGCTCAACCAGTTTGGACGGCAGGCTGACCGGCAGCTCATGCGGAAGCCGCAAGGACTCAAGGGTGAATTTTTCCGCCACCTCCTCGCTTGGAAAGCGTCCGGCCAAGGCGGTCAGCAAATCGCGTTGTTGCGCCAATTGCTTCTCGAGCGGCGGCAAGGTCTCTTCCGCTTGCGCGAGCGCCGCCTCTTGCAGTGCCACATCTGCCTCCGCGACTTGACCAAATTTCTTTTGCACGCGCAGCAGGCGGAGGAGGTCAGTTTCGATCGCTATGATCTTTTTTGTGGCGGCGATCTGACCCCGCAGCGAGGCCTCTTGGATGGCCGCCGTCACGACATTGGAGCTGAGCGTGAGATAGGTTGCTTCGACTTGAAACTGCTGCACCGCGGCCAGCGCCTCGTCCGATTCCACCTCGCGGCGAACAAGCCCAAAGACATCGGGCGTGTAGGAAACATCGACCTCACTCGTGTGCAAGGTGAGAAAGGGGGTGAGGGGATTCGATGAGGGCGGCGAAACAATGGTCGACGCTTTTTGGGTGAAGCTATTGTAACCGGGGCTGACGGTCGGCGCGTAAGCGCCTTTTTGCGCTTCGGCCGTCTCCCTGGTGACCTGCAAGCCAGCCTGCGTCGCCTGGACATCGGGATTGTGCTTCAGCGCGTCCTCGACCAGATCGTTCAGCGGGCGCGAATGAAAGATCTCCCACCATTGGCCCGCGATATCGAGCGTTTCCACGAAGCGTTGCCCCTGGCCTTTGCCGGAACCGGCCGAAGCCGACGAAGCTTTGAGCGATTCCTTTGTATATCCCTTTACATCCGGCGCCGCCGGGGTCTCGAAATTGGGGCCGACCGCGCAGGCCGAGAACAAAGTCATCGAAAGACAGGCGGCACCTCCCACGATCCGAACCATGCCGCCGTTCACGGCCGCGTTCCCGGTTTGGCGCGCAAGCCGCCGGTGCCGGCCCCCGCTATGGGGGCACAAGCGTGCTTGTCGCGCGGCACTTTTTGCGAGGGACTCTTCCGCCGCCGCATCGCTTAATCCCCCGGCTCTGGCGCGACATCGCCGAGGACTTCGTTCGCCCTGCGCGGGGTGAAGACGTCGATCATGACAGGCAGAATGATCAGAATGAGCACGGGCGCGAGAAGGATCCCGCCGACGACCACCAGCGCGAGAGGGCGTTGCACTTGCGAGCCGATGCCGGTCGACACGGCCGCCGGGAGCAGGCCGACACAAGCCGCGACGCATGTCATTACCACTGGCCGTAGCCGGGTCGTACCGGTCTGAATGATAGCGGTCTGCCGTTCGAGGCCCAACGCGTTGACCCGCCGGAAAAACGAAAGCAGAATCACGCCTTCCATGACGGAAATCCCGAATAGCGCGACAAAACCGATCGCCGCCGAAACGCTGAACGGCGTTCCGGTCAGCACCAGCGTGAAGATGCCGCCAACCACGGCCATCGGGATGACGCTGGCGGCAAGCAACGTGTTGCGCAGAGTCCCAAACATTGCATAGAGCAGCAGCAGGATCATGCCAATGCTCACCGGCACAAGGAACTTTAGGCGTTTGAGGGCATCCTGCAGGTTCTCAAACTCGCCGACCCATTCGAGCCGCGTTCCAGCCGGTAGAACGATCGACTCGGCGACATTTTTCTGCGCCTCCAAAACCGCACTGCCGACATCCCGTTCGCGCACGCTGAACTTGATCGGGACATAGCGTTGCTGCTGCTCGCGATAGATGAAAGCCGCGCCGGAGGTCAACTTGACGGTGGCGACCTCGCTGAGCGGCACCTGAATCAGGCCATTGGGCGCTTGCGCGCCAACGGTGATGTTGCGAATGGCGTCGAGATTGTGCCGGTAGCGCGGGGCGAGACGCACCACCATCGGGAAATGCCGGTCGCTTCCTTCCTCATAGAGGTCGCCCGCGGCCTGACCGCCGATCGCGGCCTGAACCGTCGCATTGATGTCGCCGGGCATGAGCCCATAGCGCGCCGCCTTGCGGCGATCGATGTCGATCGTCACAGTTGGTTGACCAAGCGAAGTAAAAACAGCAAGGTCGGTGATCCCCTTTACGGTATTCAGGACATCCTTGATCTTTTTGGCTGTCGCCTCCAGCTGCTTCAGGTCGGATCCAAACAGCTTGACCGAATTCTCGCCTTTCACGCCGGATGCGGCCTCCTCGACATTATCCTCGATATTCTGCGAGGCGTTGAAGTCGACGCCGAGGAATTCGTCCTGCAGCGTGTCGACGACATCTTTCGTCAACTCCTCCTTGGTGACGCCTTTCGGCCAATCGGACGGCGGCTTCAGCGGCACGTAGAATTCGGCATTGTAGAAACCCGTTGCATCCGTGCCGTCATCTGGCCGTCCGTGCTGCGACACGACGCTAAGGACTTCCGGAAAGCTCCGCATCACAGCCCGCATCCGGTTGACATAGCCATTGCCTTCCTCGAGCGAGATGGTGGCCGGCATGGTCGCTCGGATCCACAGGTTGCCCTCTTCGAGCTTGGGCAGGAACTCGAGTTGCAGCGATCGTCCGGCCAGCACGCTCAGGATAATCAGCAACACGCCGCCTCCGAGGGTCAGAACGCGATTTGAAACTGAAAATCGCAGGATAGGTTCGTATGCCGCGTGAAGCACGCGCATGACCACCGTCTCCTTCTCCGGGAGGTTCACCGGCAGCAGCAGAGCGGAAAGGGCCGGGGAGACCGTGAAGGTCGCGATCGCAGCGCCAAGCAAGGCATAGGCATAGGTTTTCGCCATGGGCGAGAAGATGTGTCCCTCGATCCCGCCGAGACCGAAGAGCGGTACATAGGCGGCGGTGATAATGGCGGTCGAAAAAAAGATCGACGTAGCGACCTCGCTGCCCGCGGCGTGGATGATCTGCTGGCGGCCCGACAGCCCATATTGTCCGCCACGTCCGCCGATTTGGTCCCCAAGCGGACCCTGCGCCGAGGCCTCCCGCTGCGATGCGGCCAGACGGCGGAATATGTTCTCCACCATTATCACGGTGCCATCCACAATCAGGCCGAAATCGATCGCGCCGATGGACAAAAGATTCGCCGATTCCCCGCGCGCGACCATGATGCTCAGCGCGAAGGACAAGGCAAAGGGAATCGTCGCGGCGACCACGATGGCGCTGCGCAAATTGCCCAAAAATATCCATTGCATCAGAAAGATCAGCAGAATGCCGGAAAGCATGTTTTTTAAAACGGTATGGGTCGTAACATTGATCAAGTCGGTCCGGTCGTAATAGGGCTCCAGGTGCACGCCGGGCGGCAAAATTCCCGAACTGTTTATTTTCGCGACTTCCGCCTCGACGAGGCGCAAGGTCGGCAAGGTTTCGGCGCCGCGCCGCATCAGCACGATCCCCTGGACGATGTCGTTGTCGCCGTCCTGGCCGGAAATCCCTAGGCGCGGCACATGCCCGACACTGATCGTGGCCACATCGCCGATCAGCACAGGGCTGTTACCGTCCTGAGCGAGAACGGTGTTGCTGATTTCATCCATCGAACGGATCTGCCCGACTCCACGCACCACCGCCGCCTGCGGGCCGATATTGAGCGTCTCGCCACCCACGTTAATGTTGCTGTTGTTCAGCGCCTGCATCACCTGCGTCAGCGTCAAATTATAGGATTGCAGCTTGGCGAGATCGATCGTGACGGCATAGGTCTTGGTCCGGCCGCCCCACCCGGTAATGTCGATGACGCCAGGCACGGCCCGGAAGCGCCGGTCAATCACCCAGTCCTGGAGCGTCTTGAGATCGGTCAGGCTGAAGCCGGGTGGTCCTTTCAGGCGGTAGCGGTAGATCTCGCCGGTGGGGCTTTCCGGAGAGATCGTCGGCTGACTGTTGCCCGGCAGCGGCGCAAGCTGCGACAAGCGGTTCAGCACCTTCTGCTCCGCCTCCTCATAGGTATAGTCATAGGTGAACTGCACTTTCACGTCGGACAGCCCAAACAGTGACATGGTTCGCACGGTCGTGACATGCTGGATGCCGGCAAGCTGGACTTCCAGAGGAATCGTGACGTAGCGCTCGATCTCTTCGGCCGACTGGCCGGGCCATTGCGTCACCACATCGACCAGCGGCGGAACGGAATCGGGATAGGCTTCGATGTTAAGATTGGCGAAGCTGATCCCACCAGCCGTGAAGACCGCCGCGAGCAACACGAAGACGAACACGCGCCGTCGCAGCGCGAGAGCAATGAGTTGGTTCATCTTGGCCCCGTCCCGGTCGGGTGGATGGGTTCAATCATTGCCAGCAGCGCGATCAACGAAAATGCTGCCCTCGGTGACGACCTGCTCGCCCGCCGACACGCCGGATAGCGCCTCGACATTCTTCCCATCGGTGATCCCAACCTTAATTTCATGCGATGTGAGGTAGCGGTCCTTGCCGGCAACCCAGACCCGCGCCGTCTCGCCTTCATAAACGATAGCCTGCGCCGGTACCGCAAGGCCCTTGCGGCTGGCCCCGGTCGCGATGCTGAAATCGGCCCACATTTCCGGCTTTAAGAGGCCTTCCTCATTGGTCACTTCGGCCCGGATCGGCAACTTGTGCGAATTGGGGTCGATAATGGCCGCGACGAAGGTGATCTTCGCCTTGAAGATCCTGTCAGGATAGGCGATCACGCGCACTTCAACTGGCTGGCCGGCACGCACGAACGGCGCATCCGTCTCGCGCACATTGGCGGTAAGCCAGACCGTCGATAAATCGCCAATCATCATTACCGGATCGGTCGCTCCCTGGCTCAGATATTGCCCAATTCCGAGCTTGCGCAGCAGCACCGTGCCGCTGATCGGCGCCGGCACAGCGAGGTCGGGACTGGTCCGAGCCGGAACGGAGGCCGGCGCAGCCGTCTCTCCGGATTGGCCAAGGATGATGCGCAGCCGGTCCTTCGCAGCGGCCAACGCGATCTGGGCGGATTTCTGATCGTTCTGCGCCGCGGCGAGATCGGCCTGCGCCTGCTGCCAGTCTTTCAAGGCGCCGCCCTTGGCGAGGAACAACTGGTGCGCCCGCTGCTCGGTCGTCTGCGTGAGAGTGACCTGCGACTGCGCTTTTGCAACCGCGGCGGTCCCTGCGACGACATCGTTTTGCGCCTGCACCAGGTCGGTCGAGTCGAGACGAAACAAAGCCTGGCCCTGCTCGACCCGGGCGCCTTCGTCTACGAAAACAGCAGTCACGCGTCCGCTATACGGGGGAAAGACGGAGGTCGTGCGGTCCTCTGCGATCGCAATCTTCCCTTCGGCTTGGCGTTCCGGCTGAAACGTCATCTCCTTGACGGTCGCAGTCCTGATGCTCGCCCATTGTTGGGGCGTAAGCTTAAAACCGGCGGCTCCGGAGGGCGCCACTTTTTCGACAGATGTATCTTTCTTCGAGATCATCGCGCGAAATTTCGCGGGACCAATCAACCAGACTCCAACGACCACCGCCGCGATGATGAAAAGGATCGTGAACTGCGCCCGGCGCGGCATGCCGGACACTCTGCCCGGAGTTGCCGGCGCGTTGATTTCCGAGACCTTTTCTTCATGCTTCATGGGGGCGTCTTTGGATGAGAGTGCCCAAGGCGATCGCAACGAGGCCCGCTACGCCAAATCCTGACTGGCCGGCGTTCGGTGTCTGTGCTGTGTCAGAATTCGGCATGGAGCCGCAAGGCGAAAAGCGACACCGGGCCACGGGCGAGATTATAGCCGGGGTTGTCGACGAATTGATAATCGGCGGTGATGTGGACTCCGTCGGCTATTGTGTATTTGTAATAGGTTTCAAGAATGCGCTCGCCTGAATAGGACAGAGCGCCATCACCGAGGATGATGTCGTTGATGCCTCCGGCGGCGAGATAATTCGCATGCGCGTGCGAAATTCCGTTGAGCACGCCGCCGATCCCGATCTGGTCTTTTGGGCGCCCCCAAAGATCGCCGCTGATCTGGGCGCCGCCCGACGCCGAGCGTTCGACAGATGTAAAATCAAAGGTTTCATATTGCCCCGTGGCCATGCTGAGCCGCGCAAAGAGCCCGAGGCTCTGGGTGATCTGCTGTTCGAGATTGAGGCCGCCGCCCGCTTTGACGCGCCGCGCGCGCACGGTAGTAATATCGGGCTTCGTTCCCGTGGCGAAGCCCTGCGCCACGGCCTGATTGAAACTCCCCATGAAGCCGTCGTTTGCGTAAAATAGGAATTTCAGCTTACCCGCTTGCTCCAGGATCGCGTGACGTTCCTCGATTTCCACTACTGGCTGGAACTGGCGGAAGAGGACAGGCTCGATTACTTGACCGCCCGGTTGTTGTGACAATTGGAAGACACCGGCCCGCACGGTCCACCAATCTTGTTTCCATTCTGCCGTGGCGCCGTAGGTGTAACTCCAGGCGTCCCCGGCATCATCGAACGCGCCCATGTCTAAGATCGTCCAATTCAGGAAGGTGTTCACCCCATCATGCGCGTATTTGTTATCGTCGAAGATGTCAAAGACAGCATATTTGCCGATTGTGAAGGTCAGCCGGTTGGAATCGACAGCTCCGGCCAATTGGTTGGGCCCGGCGTCAACTTTTTCCGTTTCGCCGCCAAGCCCGATGATCTGGCGCAGGAAATAGCGCTGATTACGCTCATAGGGCTCGCTCTTGCCGACTTTGAGGGCAAATATGTTCGGGAATCCCGCGATGCCGAATGTGTTGCCGACGCCAAAGCCTTGGTCGATCTCGGGATTGAAATAGATGGCTGCGCCTTGCCACAGACCCAGACCCAAATAGGCATCCACCTGTAGGTCTTCTTCGACATGGGCCTGCGGAGGCAGGCTTTCCGGTCCCGAATAGGCCGCGCGGAAACCAGGATAGCCTTGCGGAACCCAGGTGATTTGGCCATGCGCGCTATATGCCTCGGCCGTTGCGGGCGGTGCCTCGCCCGATGGCGTAGGGGGCGCTTCGGCGGCGGGCGAACCCTCGTCGAACCTGTAATCCAGACCCATCCTAAAGACGTGGTTTTGATTGAACTGGCTCGATGTGTAGCTCCGTCCGGCGCCGTTTTCGAACAACTGATCGATGCGGCCGAGATTGACATAGAGATATTCCGCCCTCGCGAACCAATGGTCGCTCAAGGCATATTCGAGGCCGGCGCCGAACACATATTTCGTACGGGCAGAATGCGATGCCCCGGCGGCAAAATAATTGCCGGAAGCCGCCGGGTTGAGAGCGACGGCGCCGGGACCGCGGTTGCCGCCATAGGCGATGCCCGCCGTCGCATAGACGAGGGCGCGGTCGAAGGCGTAGCCGAGGCGCCCGCGCATCGTGCCGAAATAAAACGAGCAGCCGCCCGACAGAGTGTACGAGCCGACGTCCAACGGCGCATAGGGAGGCGGCGCGGCGAATGTGCCTTTGCGGCAATTGCCGAGATAGTTGAAGTCGGTTTCGAAGCCGGGCACGAGCGAGCCGATCTGATAATTGTAGCCGGCTTGGAAACCGCCGGTGAAGCCCGCTTTGGCGCCGCCATTGGCAGGAAGATCGAAAGCGCTCGAAGGAAAGCCAATCGCTGCATAGCTTGGATTGGCCGGCGCAAACCGAGCGCCCGCATTCGCGCCGAGATAAAGTCCAGTCCAGGTAAACGCCGGCGGCGCCGCAGTGAGATCCGCCGCGGAAGCTGGAACCGGAAGACTGACGATCACAACGGCACCGGCTGCGAATATCCCGAGGCGTTTCCGAGAGGCAGGCGCGTGTCGCCGCACAAAAACCGTCTTGATCCAAGGCATCTTGGTGTCTCCCCGTATTTCGCATCAAGAAACGGGCTCGCACAGGCATGAAGACATGCAGAGGTTTTTTGTCAATGGAGGGGAGCAATTTAAGGCATCGTAAAATTAATGGAAAGATGGCGAAGGTATTAGGTGTTTAGTCCCACGTTGTGCTGGTGTATGTTATGGCCAGCTAAAACGGGAGGGATTGTGGGACAAGTTTTACATGGATGCGCCCGCACGACAGTGG
>JBOHJU010000071.1:0-10352 GCA_050728755.1 Methylocella sp. | reverse complement strand
CCAGGTCTCAAGCTTGAAAGGCGGCTTTAACAGTATGAAATCGCCATAGCGGTGGACCAGGAAGCCGCGAATCTGATCGTCACTGTCGCCTGCCTGGATCCGCTCGCGCACGAGTAGCCGCAAATCGTGCGCAAGGTCTGCGTGGGATTCGTCGATCGATTCGTTCTGGCAAACCATGCAGCGCAATTGCGCGGAAAGCGCGCGGGCTCTTGCTTCAAGCCTCGGGTCCGGCATGATTTCGTCGGGCTGAACTGCCCTCGCCGCAAGCGGCGCCAACAAAAGCAAACAAGTCAGGACGGCGCCGCGCGCAAAACTCTTCAAATTCATTCCGCCGGTTGCGGGCGCGGCACTTGCGCCTTGCGGGCGCGGCGCGCGATGCCGATCCTGAAACTCAGGTCGCTGAGCGACAGGCATCCGCCGAAAGCCATGACCAAGGCGCCGAACCAGATCAAGGCGACAAGCGGCTTCCAGAAAATCCTTGCGTTGACGGCGCCATCGGCCGCGACATCACTGATGCTCATATAGACTTGGCCAAAGCCAAGCGTCGCGATGCCCGCCTCCGACCGGTTCATCCTCCGCACCGGATAGAAGCGTGTCGCGGGTTCGATTGTCGCGACGAGCGCACCTTTGGAACGGATCAACGTGCGCCCAACGAACTCGGAATAGTTCGGGCCATTGCGCGGCGCGACGCCCTCGAATGTCAATTCGTAAGGACCGATTTCGACGGCCTCTCCAGGCGTCAACGCCGTGATCTTCTCGGCGCCCCAGCCGGTCGCGGCAAGGCCAAGCAAGGTTACCCCGAGGCCGGCATGGGCGAACGCCGTGCCAAAGGCATGGCGCGGCACGCCACGTGCGCGTTGGCGCACCATGTCAGCGGAGACGCCGCCGCCGAAAAGCCGCCTGCCGAGATCGACGAAAGAGCCGAGGATCACATAAACCGCGACACCCGACAGGATTACGCTAACGGCGGGGCCGCCGCGCCAGGCCGCGAGAACCGCGATGAAAATGAGCCCCGCCCCGAAGGCAGCCTTGAGCCTTTGCGCGACACCGGCGAGATCGCCGCGTTTCCACGGCAGCAACTGGCCAACCGGCATCAGGATAAACAAAGGAATAAACAAGGGAATAAAGGTCAGATTGAAGAAAGGCGGACCGACCGAAATCTTTTCTCCCGTGATGGCTTCGAGCGCCAGCGGATAGAGGGTGCCGGTGAAAACCGTGGCGCAGCAGGTGGTCAAAAACAAATTGTTGAGGACGATCGCGCCCTCGCGCGAAACGGGCGCGAAGAGTCCGCCTTGTTGCAACCCGCCTGCTCGCAGAGCGAAGAGAGCAAACGATCCGCCAATGAAGATCACCAAAATGAGAAGTATGAAGACCCCCCGCGTGGGATCGCTCGCGAAGGCGTGCACCGAAGTCAATACGCCGGAACGAACCAAGAAGGTTCCGACAAGCGACAGGGAAAAGGCAAGGATCGCAAGGAAGATCGTCCAGATTTTGAGGGATTCCCGCTTTTCCATTACCGCCGTGCAATGCAACAGCGCGGTGGCCGCGAGCCATGGCATCAGCGAAGCGTTCTCGACCGGATCCCAGAACCAGAAGCCGCCCCAGCCGAGCGTGTAATAGGCCCAGTAGGAGCCCATCGCTATGCCAAGGGTCAGGGAAATCCAGGCGATCAGAGTCCAGGGCCGCACGAAACGCGCGAAGATGGCGTCGATGCGCCCCGAAATCAAGGCCGCCGCCGCGAAGGAGTAAGTGATCGAAAGTCCGACATAGCCGAGATAAAGCAGCGGCGGATGAATGGCGAGGCCCGGATCCTGGAGGAGCGGGTTCAAATCATTGCCCTCCACCGGCGCGACGGCGAGCCGCGCGAAGGGATTCGATGTGAGCAGAATAAACAGAATGAATGCAGCCGCGATCCAGGATTGCACGGCGAGCACGTTCGCGCGGAGATCTTCCGGCATCGATCGCGAAAAGAGAGCGACCGCCGCGGCAAACAGCGAAAGCACCAAGACCCACAAAAGCATTGAGCCTTCGTGATTGCCCCAGACGCCGGTGATTTTATAGATCAAGGGCTTGGCGGAATGCGAGTTCTCGACGACATTGACAAGCGAGAAATCGGAGACCACATGGGCCATCGTCAAAACGAAATAGGCGTAGGCCACGAGGCTGAAGCTCATCAGCGCGACCGGAGGCGCGACGGCCATAAGGCGCGGGTCCCGCGTTATGCTGCCCCATACCGGCAACACGGAATTGACGAGCGCGAGCGCCAACGCGAGCACCAGCGCGTAATGGCCGGTTTCGACGATCATGCGCGCCTCTTTGGCAGACTCTGGATTTGAGTGCTCACCAGCGCATCCTCATTTGGCCGTGCTTGCCGCCTCCGCGCCACCCCGCCACACGCCTTGTTTCTTCAACGCGTCCGCGACGTCGCGCGGCATGTAACGTTCGTCATGTTTGGCGAGAATGCTGTCGGCGTGAAAGACTTTGTCTTGGCCGAGCGTTCCCTCGGCGACAACGCCCTGCCCTTCACGGAAAAGATCGGGCAACACGCCACTATACGTCACCTCGACCTGATGTGTTTTATCGGTGACGGCAAAGCGCACCGTCTGGCCGCCCTCATGGACAAGCGAGCCCTCTCGCACAAGCCCGCCGATGCGCAGCCGTTGCCCCCCGCGCGGCGCCTTTTGCGCAAGCTCGCTCGGCCCGTAGAAAAAGACGATATTGTCGCGCAAAGCCACAAGCACAAGGCCGAGCGCGAGGCTGAGCGCGGCGAGCGCGGAGAAGATCAAAGCGAGACGGCGTTTTTTGCGCGTCATTGCGTGATCAACCTTCCAACCCAAGTTCCCGCACGAGCGCCTCGATGCGTGCGAGCGCGTTTGGATCGCCCGCGAGGCTACGTTTCGCATCGATCACGGCCGAGCGCGCCTTGTCCTGCTCGTGCAGCACCGTATAGGAGCGAACAAGGCGAAGCCAGCCTTCAAGATCCTGCCCATTTTGCGCCAGGCGCGCGGCGAGCCCATCGACCATGCCGCGAATGGCATTCATCTGCCCGGCTTCCGGCAAAGCCTCGATCTTGGCCGCCAAGCCGTCTTGCCGTGGCGCGGGGCCCGCGCCGAGTTCCGCTAGCCTTTCGCGCAGCGCTTGCACCCAAGGCGCGCCTTGAGGCGCCTCAGTGACAAGTCTGCTCCAGATTTCCCTTGCACGGGCGCTGTCCCCTTCCTGTTCGGCGGCAAGACCAAGAAAAAAGCGGGGCTCGGCGGCCGCGGGATCTTTCGCCGCCGCCGCTTCGAAGGATTGTTTGGCCTCCGGCGTCACAGCGCCCTTTGCGGCGGCAACCAGCGCTTCCCCGTAAAGCACATGGCGCGCGGGCGTCTCGCCAAGCAGGCGCAATGCCGCGCGCGCGGCATTTACGGCGTCGCCGGCGCGGCCGATCCGGAGATAAACCGGCGCCAAAACCTCATAGCCGCGCCCATCGTCCGGATGCTGCGCAAGATGCGCTTCGATCCTTGCGACTGCAGCCGCCAAATCCATGTGCGCGGGCGAAGCGTTGAGCCGCGCCGCGAGCGGTGCATCGGGCATATCCGGATGGCCAATGGTCGCATAAAGCGAAAGCGCCAGAACTGGAACGAAAATCAATACGCTCACGGCAGCAAGCCGGGCCCTGGTCCGCGATGCCGCCGGCGGTGCTTCACGCGCGGTGTCGGCCGCGATCAGGCGGCGGGCCGCTTCGGCCTTCGCGCCTTGCGCATCTTCCGCCGCCACCAGGCGTTGCGCTTCATCCCTTTCGATCTCGGCGAGTTGGGCCTTGTAGATAGCAATGTCGATTTCGCCGCGCGGAACGCCGCGCGGGGCTTTCGCAAGCGGCCAAAGGACGCTTAGCACCGCGACGGCGGTAAAAACGGCGAAAATCAACCATAACATGGAGCCTTAATAGTGATTGGCCGCGCGGTTGCAAGGCTCTTTCGGTCAAAACAAAATGCGGCAAGCCCGCGAATTCAATCAAAGGCTGAACCGCCGAAAACAGGTCGTCCGTCCCTTCAGTTTGCTTTTGCTGCAGCGAATTTGGCTGAAGCTGGGCTCAATGGCGGTCTAAGACAATAATTACCTTTTAACTGTTATGTAGGTGACTTCAATAGATGATTTGTGAGATTTGCAATTAGGATCCTTGGCACGCAAATTTACTTGAGGAGGATCAACTAGTATTTGAAAATTATCGATGCCACCACAAATAAGACTTTTTGTTAGAATTCCCGCTAACACTTGCGTCTTTTTTAATTCGCCATCGCATTGATCTGGTTGGAACTTTACTTCGACATCATTGGGAGGTATTATTTTACTTGCTAAGTCGAATTCATCAACATAACATCGGACAACTGTCGGAATTTGGGAGACGTGGGCGATGCCAACGTAATTATACGTCTTCTTGGCATCTATAAACGCTAGGATAAAACCGATTATGGCAATAATCCAAATAAATAGCGGTAATATACTCTGAATATATTGTATTTTTTGAGGAATTTTTTCTAATATACCCATGTCGACTCTCCTCATCATCTAGGAAACGATTTTACGCCGAAGGAAGCCTGAGGTCCGCGCGCAGTCCGCCTTGCGGGCTGTCTTCGAGGGACAAATGGCCGCCGTAAAGCGCCGCCAGATCGGCGACGATCGAAAGCCCGAGGCCCGATCCTGGCTTCGTTTCATCGAGGCGCTTGCCACGCGACAGCGCAGCCTGGCGCAGCCCGGCGGCAAGCCCCGGCCCATCGTCGTCGATGGTGACGCGAAAGAAACGGCGTTCCGAGAGGTTGCGCCAGGGCTCCGGCGCTATGCTGATCGCAACCGCGTGGCGCGCCCATTTGCCGGCATTATCAACGAGATTGCCAACCATCTCCTCGAAATCCTGGCGTTCGCCTTGAAAACGAATGGTTCCCGGAACCGATGCGATGAAGTTAATCGCCCGGTCCGCATAGATTTTTTCGAAGGTGCGGACCAATCCTTCGACCGCCGGGGCGACCTCGGCCGCTCCGCCGAGCGTCCGGGCCCGGACCGCGGCACGGGCGCGGTTAAGGTAATAGGAAACCTGATCGCGCATAATCGCGGCCTGCTCCTCCACCTTGGCCGCGAGCGGGCCGGGATCGCCAGCGGCTTCGTTGACGATGACGCTGAGCGGCGTTTTCAAGGCATGAGCGAGATTGCCGACCTGGGTGCGCGCGCGTTCCACCACGTCGCGATTGGCGCCTATCAGCAGATTGAGCTCGCTTGCAAGCGGCGCGAGATCCTGGGGAAAATCGCCTTCGATTTTTTCGGCTTTGCCGCGCCTTATCGCGGCGATCCCTTCCCGCAGCTGCCAAAGCGGTTTCAGGCCATAGCGTAGCTGCGCCGCCGCCGAGGCAACGAGAGCCAACGCAAGAACCGCGAAGGTGATCACGAGGTCAAACTCGAAACGGGAGATTTGCGCTTCGATTTCATCGGTTGTCGCGGCAACCTGAACGAGATAAATTCCTTGATCGCCGGTATCGATTATGCGCTCGCGCATTCGCAAGACCCGGTCATCAGGCCCTTTCGCATAGCCTCTCCGCGCGCCGCCGGCACCGGCCGCGCCGCCGGCCTCGGACAAGCGCGGAAGCTTTGCCGCAAACAGCGAGCGCGAACTTCTGATTTCGGGCTTCGGCACGTCCAACCGCGTGATTTGCCAATACCAGCCAGACAAGGGCAGCTCGAATTGCGGCTCGCCTAGCTGGCCTGGCCCGCTGCGGCCGTCTTCTCCTGGCGCTGCAGTTTCAGCGACGAGGGCATGCAAGTAAACGCCAAGGCGCTCGTCGAAATTGGCCTCGGCTGTGCGCCGGTAGATTGTCGAGAGAACAAGTCCCGCGACAAGAAGAATGACAAAGCTCAACAGTGCGGCCGAAAAGAAAAGCCGCTGCGCGATTGAACGTGGCCGCGGCCGGGAAAAGGTGCTGTCAGGCCGCGCCGGGCCGGAAGGCCGCTCTAGCTCTTCGTCGTATCGCATCCGCAGCCGCCGGCAAATCTCCCTTGCCCGGAACTTGTTTCATACCGGCACGTTTTGGACGCCGCCGCGTGGCATCAAAACTTGCACTCCCCAACGCAATTCGAATAGCTACGTGCGCAGATCCACTTAGAATTGGCGACGTTTCCCGCTTTACCCATGCACGGGTCGACGATATCGTTACACTTTTTTATGCAATCTGGATCGAGCTTTTTACCGGACATCGCCGCCTTTGCGATGCTCGATGAGGCAGCCGAGGCGGCCCCCGCGGTGACGGCAACCAAAAAGGCGGCGCAGATCGCGCTCAGTGCGGTGGATTTCAAGGCAACCATGATCATATCCTCCCGGTGGTTGTTGGCGCGCATCCGAATGTTCCGACGCACGGCCGCCTTGCTTTGGCGAACTGCTTGCAGCCTCGCGCGTCATGCGCGGTCAAGGAAACTATACGCCGCCGCACGGAAAAGGAAGGGGCATAGCGTCCAAGATTTCGGATGCCGTGCACTGCCCTTTGGCTGTCGCTTATCGGCGAGCAGTCGTTTTCCCTCATGATCTTATCCGCGACTTTTTGAAATCATGCTCGAGCGGCGGGATCTGCCGGTCGCGGCTTGGGTCCGTCTTCGCTTCCGGCGCAGATAAAATATAGCCAAGTCCGCGCATTGTCTGAATGACCTCGCCGCCAAGTTTCTTGCGCAGCCTTCCGACAAACACCTCGATCGTATTCGAATCGCGATCGAAATCCTGATCGTAGAGGTGCTCGATGATTTCACTGCGGGATACAATCCGGCCCGCATGGTGCATCAAATAGGACAACAGCCGGTATTCGTGCGAGGTAAGCCTGACCGGATTGCCACCGACCGAGACCCGGCCCGTGCGCGTGTCGAGATGCACTGGACCGCACCTAAATTCGCTCGTGGCATGGCCGGCGGCGCGCCGCAGCAGCGCGCGCAGCCGGGCAAGAATTTCTTCGATATGGAAGGGCTTGGCGACGTAATCGTCAGCCCCGGCGTCGAAACCTTGAACCTTGTCGCTCCACCGGTCGCGGGCAGTCAAAATCAACACCGGCATGGCGCGGCCGGCCCGGCGCCAATCACCGAGCACGGAAATACCGTCCTTTTTGGGCAAGCCCAAGTCGAGGACGACGGCATCGTAAGGCTCGGTGTCGCCCAAAAACCATCCTTCTTCACCATCGAAGGCGCGATCGACCGCATAACCCGCCTGCGAAAGCGCGGCGAATATCTGCCGATTGAGGTCCTTGTCATCCTCGACAACAAGCAACCGCATGCCTCGATATCCCTGTGCCGGGGCAACGTTTCACGTGAAACCTTGCCGCTTCTCCCGGCGTCCAACGAACGGCTTGAACGCCGCCGTTTTTTCCTAACGCAAAAAATTCAGTGTTCATTCTTCGAACCAATGACCAGTCCGGTCTTGGCATTGACGAAAACGTGAATGAGGCGGCCGTCGCGGCGCAAAAGGCTCATCTCATAGACGAACTCCTCGCTCCAGCGGCATAGCTTGACCCCGATGGCTTCCGCCTGCGACCGGCTTGCCGCGCTCCGCATGGCACGAAACGGCTCAAACAGCCCATGCGCGAGAATCATTTCGCGCGTCTCGGCCGTCGAGAAACAGACGCGGTCCGGCTCTGACTCTGCCCCAGCCGCCGCGCTTGAATCCAGATACGCCGTGACAAAGGCCACGATGAAATAAAGCATGACTCAAGGCTGGCACGGCGACAATGAATGAGCCATGAATAATGCCAACATGCGCGGCTATTTTCGAATCGTTTCACTCGCTAAGGCTCCTTTGCCGGCCGCGCGGGCGGGTTTTGGCGCAATCCTGGCTTTCCTTTCCGGGATGGTTTTAGCGGCGCCAGCATTTGCTATAGTCGGTCCTGCCCGGGAGGCCCCGGACTTCACGGCCTATGCCGTTTCGGTGCTCGACAAGAGCGGCGGCGGCAGCGCGAGCTTTTGCACCGCGAGCGTCATCGCTCAAGACGTAGTCCTGACCGCCGCCCACTGCGTCTCCAATCTTGCAAACACGCAGGTGTTTTTCCGGGGGGGCGATCGCCAGCTAGTCTTCTTTGAGGTTGCTTCGATCGCCGTTCACCCCGAATTCCGGCCCAAAATCGGGCGGAAGCATCTGATTTCCATCGATCTTGCACTTCTGCGCCTCGCCACGCCGTTGCCGCCCGCATTCAAACCCATCGAACTTACGGGGACGAACCCGATCGCCATCGGGCAGCCTTTTCGCATCGCAGGTCTTGGCCGTGCCGATGAAAGCGTAAGCGGAACGTCAGGCGTCTTGCGGGCGGGCGTTCTCGTCGCGAGCGGACCGAAATCGCCGGTTCTTGTTTGGCTTACCGATCCAGATGGCACCGGACTTGGCGGTTGCACCGGCGATTCCGGCGCGCCGGTCCTCGCCTTCGGTCAACCCGCGCTCGTCGCCGTGGCGATCAGGGCCAAGGGCCACAACGGATATTCATGCGGCGCATCGACCGAGGCGGTGCTGATCGGGCCGCAATTGCCATGGGT
The DNA here is from genome assembly GCA_050728755.1 of Methylocella sp. Taxonomy (GTDB): domain Bacteria; phylum Pseudomonadota; class Alphaproteobacteria; order Rhizobiales; family Beijerinckiaceae; genus Methylocapsa. The sequence goes on along the minus strand of JBOHJU010000071.1, from coordinate 1,823 downwards.
CCGCAAGACGCTGCAAGCCTGGGGAGCGACCTGGAGCACGGCGCCTTAACATGGGCCGCCCGCGGTTGCCGTCTCCCGTGCGAAAGGCTTCCGGCTTCGCTCCGGCAAACGCTCCCTCTCAATGAGTGATGGCGCCGGGGGTTTCCTCCTCGGAAGCAAGCGGAGCGAGTGGCTTCGCCTCCTCTTCCCAAACGATCGGCACTGGCTGGCGAACAAGCGCATGGGTTAAGACCTCTTCCATGCGCGAGACCGGCACGATTTCGAGCGCGTTCTTGACCGGATTTGGAATTTCGACCAGATCCTTGGCGTTTTCCTCGGGAATTAGAATTTTCTTTAGCCCACCGCGCAACGCGGCAAGCAATTTTTCCTTGAGCCCGCCGATCGGCAGAATCCTGCCGCGCAAGGTGATCTCGCCGGTCATTGCTATGTCGCGCCGGATCGGGATACCGGTCATGATCGAGACGATTGCCGTCGCCATGGCAACACCAGCCGACGGACCATCCTTGGGCGTAGCACCCTCTGGAACGTGCACGTGGATGTCGCGGCGCTCGAACACCGGCGGCTCGATGCCGAAATCGACCGCGCGCGAGCGGACATAGGAGGCCGCCGCCGAGATCGACTCCTTCATCACGTCGCGCAGATTTCCGGTGACCGTCATGCGCCCCTTACCGGGCATCATCACGCCTTCGACCGTCAGCAATTCGCCCCCCACCTCGGTCCAGGCAAGGCCCGTCACGACGCCGATCTGATCCTCGGTTTCCGCCTCGCCGTAGCGGAATTTGGGAACGCCGAGAAAATCCGGCAGGTTGTCCTCGGTGATCGCGACTTCTTTCGTCTTTCCGGTCAAAATTTGTTTGACCGCCTTGCGTTCGAGTTTGGCGAGTTCGCGTTCAAGATTTCGCACGCCGGCCTCGCGCGTATAGCGCCGTATGATGGTAATGAGGCCGCTGTCGTCGATTGCCCATTCGTTGGACGAAAGACCGTGCTTCTTGAGTCCGGCCGGAATCAGATGGCGGCGAGCGATCTCGACCTTTTCATCCTCCGTGTAGCCGGCGATACGGATGATTTCCATGCGGTCCATGAGTGGCGGGGGAATATTCAACGTATTGGCCGTCGTGACGAACATGACATGCGACAAGTCATAGTCTACTTCGAGATAGTGATCGTTGAAGCAATGATTCTGTTCCGGATCGAGAACCTCAAGCAGCGCGGACGAAGGATCGCCCCTAAAGTCCATTCCCATCTTGTCGATTTCGTCGAGCAGGAAGAGCGGGTTCGAACTTTTGGCCTTGCGCATCGATTGGATTATCTTGCCGGGCATGGAACCGATATAGGTGCGCCGATGGCCGCGAATTTCGGCTTCGTCGCGCACGCCGCCAAGCGACATGCGGACGAATTCACGGCCCGTGGCCTTGGCGATGGACTTGCCAAGCGAGGTCTTGCCGACTCCGGGAGGGCCGACAAGGCACAGGATGGGGCCCGTCAATTTGTTCGCGCGGCTCTGCACCGCAAGATATTCGATGATGCGCTCCTTGACTTTTTCGAGACCGAAATGCTCGCTGTCGAGGACGTTTTCGGCGATGTTCAAGTCCTTCTTGATCTTGGAGCGCTTGTTCCAAGGGATCGATAAAAGCCAGTCGAGATAATTGCGCACGACCGTCGCTTCCGCTGACATCGGCGACATCTGACGCAATTTTTTCAATTCGGCGGTCGCCTTGTCGCGCGCCTCCTTGGACAGTTTCGTCGTCTTGATTCGTTCGTCGATCTCGGCAAGATCGTCCTTGCCGTCTTCGTCGCCGAGCTCCTTCTGGATCGCTTTCATC
>JBOHJU010000070.1:0-10450 GCA_050728755.1 Methylocella sp. | reverse complement strand
GATCTCCCCCAACGCGTCCCATAAAGTCCGAATCATCGCGAACCACCTCCAAATGGCGATTCGCCAATAGAATCCATCCCCTCGGGAATGTCAGCAACCCTCCCTGCGGTTTATTGAATCACCCTGCCCGGCAGCGTTGGGCGCTGGCGGTTAGGGCATTTAGGTCGGCGCTCTGAGCGGCCTGGACCGGGCAGTGCATGATCGATCGGGCCGCCAACGCTTAATGCTCGCAATTGTTCGCCTGAAAGAGTCGTCTAATCACTTTGCGTTTGAGGAACGTCCAGGAACAGGCTTGGCTCTCGGGGCGCCCAAACGGCATCGCGCCAGCCATCTTTTCATCGCGGTCCGCCCCACATAAATCCAACTCGGGGCTTTCACCTTCCTGCGCATCACTTTTTCTCGTCCCCCAAGAGACCCACGCGCGACCCCCACCTCAATAAAAATGTGCGCTTGTTTATGATCTCGTTAATGGCATCGCGTTTGCGTCACACGACGCAAAAATAGCGTAATCCCAAGAGCAGGTTCGATCTCGCGAACGCGTTCATTTGCCGACTTGCCATTAAGCCGAAATAAAAGCTAAATTGCTGCCGCAATTCCGCGTTCCACATATGTCATTCCGCGCGTCTCGGCGACGTGGAACAGACCTATGGCGACCGCCGATAACAAGAGCATCGTCAGGATGAAGATGTCACTGTCGCGTTGAACAAGCTTTTGATGTCCGCCAGCGTGCATTCGCAGAGGCGGTAGGGCGACGAGCGACAGTTTCTGCACCCACGACAGGGTTGCTTTGTCAACAAAATCCAGCAAAGGGCTGTCGCTCATCGCTTTCGCATTACGGAATCATTCCAAGTGCGATGGCTACAATTCATGAGGCCAACGCCGCCTCACGCGTAACGTAGAAACACAGTGCCTCAAAGCGTCGCCGGCGGCAACCTCCCTTGCCGTTGTCGTACCAAACCATCGCGGTTGCGTAACGGGCGCCGAGCCACTAGAAGCGAGCCTCACCTCAACGGGGGTTTTGCATGCGTCCTTCCCATCGCGCCGCAGGCGAATTGCGGCCCGTTTCGCTCGAACGCAACGTCGCGCGCTATGCCGAGGGCTCATGTCTTGTGAAATTTGGCGCCACCCATGTGCTGTGCACGGCTTCGCTCGAAGACAAGCCGCCCCCCTGGCTGCGCGGTCAGGGACGCGGCTGGATCACCGCCGAATACGGCATGCTCCCGCGGGCAACCAACACGCGCGCGAAGCGCGAAGTCGCCTCCGGCAGGCCGTCCGGCCGCACCCAGGAAATTCAGCGCTTGATTGGCCGCAGTCTGCGCGCGGTCACCAATCTTCAGGCATTGGGCGAGCGTCAGATCACCGTCGACTGCGATGTGCTGCAGGCCGACGGCGGAACGCGAACCGCCGCGATCACCGGCGCCTGGGTCGCCTTGCACGATTGCCTCAAATGGATGCATGGCCGCTCGATCATCAAGGATCATCCCTTGCGCGATCATGTTGCCGCGGTCTCCTGCGGCATTGCGAATGGCGAAGCGGTGCTCGACCTCGACTACGATGAGGATTCTTCCGCTGAAACCGATGCGAATTTCGTGATGACGGGCGCGGGATCTCTTGTCGAGGTGCAGGCGACGGCGGAAGCGGCGGTATTCACCGACGCGCAGTTGCAAACCCTGCTGGTGCTCGCCAAATCCGGAATAGCAAAACTCGTGGAGCTGCAGAAAAGCGCGATCGGTTGATGCGACGCCAGCTTAAAGGAAAGCTCGTCCTCGCGACCCATAATGCGGGAAAGCTCGCCGAGATGCGTGAACTCCTCGTTCCTTATGGCGTGATGACGATCGCAGCGCCGGAACTTGGCCTGCCGGAGCCGGAAGAAACCGGCGAAAACTTTATCGCCAACGCCGAGTTGAAGGCCCGAGTCGCCGCCGATAGCGCCAAAATCCCGGCGCTCGCCGACGATTCAGGCCTGTGCGTCGCGGCGCTCGATGGCGCTCCGGGCGTATATTCCGCGCGTTGGGCAGGAATCGCCAGGGATTTCGGCGCGGCCATGAAAAAAGTCGAACAAGCGTTGCAAGCGGCAAACGCCCACCCGCCGTTCAAGGCCCATTTCGTGAGCGCCCTCGCCCTTGCCTTTCCGGACGGGGAAACGCAAAGTTTCGAGGGCAAAGTTTTTGGTGAGCTCGTCTTTCCGCCGCGCGGAAACCTCGGGTTTGGCTACGATCCAATTTTTTTGCCGGACGGTTTTTCGCGCACCTTTGGTGAAATGACGGGGGACGAGAAACATGGGATTCCCGCCGATGGCTCGCCCGCTCTGTCGCATCGCGCCCGCGCCTTCCAGACCTTTGCCCGCACCTGCCTGGCCAACCGCTAGCTCGTTTCTTTTTTTGCTGAGGATGGCAGCCGCCATGCCTGGCAATTTCTGCTGGAAAACAATATCAATAATCGATTATTGATATTATTAATCTTATTGCATCATGCAAGAGATTTTTCCGCCAGGCGGCCCTTGATTTCTGATGCTTCGCAAAATAATTTGTTGCATCGCACCACGGGCTGGCGCGTAGGGCACACGTTGGGCATCGGGAAAACGCATCATGTCTGAGGTCTGGAACACGAAATTTGGCACAAGGCGAGTCCGTTTCGATCCGCCGACGCTGACGGAAGCGATCGCTGCGGCGCGGGGGTTGACCGGCGAGCTTCAACAGCAGGCCGAAATCGCCGCCTCGCTCATTAATCTGCCGGTGGAAGAAGTGCGGGCCGAGCTGTTGAAGACGGCGCCGCCCCGCAACAGTGTGGAAATCGTGACCTCCAGCGGCCGCGAAGGGACGACGCGGACGGTGCTCGTCGAACGCAAGCCTAGCCGGCACCGCGCCGCCGGAACGGGCGCCGTCCGGCCTTGATCCGCCAAGAGGCTCGATCCCCGCACAATATGAGCGTCGGATCGCTCGCGCCGCCGCTTCGCCTCGCCCGCCCCCAAATCGAAATCCAAGTTGCAGACAGATTGCCTGTTCAATGGCGGCCATGCCCTCTTCGCTCACAGCTCAGGCCGTCTCCAGCCGCGCCATTTCCGCCTCGAACTCGAAGCGCAATTGGGCGGCCTCTTCCTCGGGCAGAAAGAGCGTCATCTGCGGGAAGATGGTGCGATATAGCGAAACACGCGTCGGCTCCCAAGGCGGCGCTTGCGCCGCCCGCGCCTCGGCAAGAATTTTGTACAGCCGCGCGCGCACCTTGTCGGGATCGGGACGATAGGCGGGAGGGACCTCCGCGCCGAACAGGTCCGGCTGCGATTCCGTTACGAACAAGTCTGGTTGACTGCCGTGAGTCATGACTTCACCGCGGACTCGTCGCGCACATATTGCCCCAATGGAGCGGCCGGCGCGAGCTTTGTTTAGAGTTATCCCCGATCGGGAAAAGCAGCCCGGTATGCCTCGTCGATCCTCGCCATCTGCGCGATGGTGAAGGCAAGGCTGTCGGCGATGGCGGAGACATGATTTATTTCGTCGAGCGATAGCTCCCGGCCCTTGCGCGATTTTAGATATTTGTCGAGCACCTGATAGCCGCCGATGTGAAAATCCCACACGGCCTGCGGCACCGGCTTGAAGAACTGCGTCTTGTTGATCCAGATCGCCTGTTCCTCTGCCGAGTAGTGCACGGCCTCGACCGTGTGATCGCCCTTGCCGTAATAGTCGGCCAATCGGCGCCGCGGGAACGCGCGCAGGAGGTGCGCCTGCACTAGCTCCCATCCGAGGCCCGACAAGGTGTCGAAATCGCCCACTGCTTCAGGGAACGGCACGCGCGGAAAATCGATGCGCAGGAACTCGGTGTAGCGCGCGCGGTAGGCCGGTGCGTGGAGGATGGCGTAGATGTAGCCGAGGATTTCTTCCGGGGCGTAGTGGTGTTCGTAGCGGGCGTCGATGAACGCGCGGAAATCTGGGGACAGGTTTTCGTCTCTGTGTTCTTCGCTTTGCGCATATAAGGGAAACACGAATGCGTTGTTAGAGGTTTTTGATGATAGCAATATTTTCTCTATCATGCCTCCAGTAACCAAGGCGTGTGCGAAATTTTCTCCCTTTGTGAGACGAGATGTAGCCAATCCGAGATTCGGGTAATCGAAGTCGCGCCACACTTCGATTCGAGGCGGATTAATGAGTCCCCGCGACGTCCCCGTTCTAAATGCGAAGCGCATGTCAAACGGACGGTATATAAGCGGTCTTACCTTATCCCCCGAGATTTCCGTTCCTCGCACGTCGGCGATAACATCGGAGAGCTTCCATTCTGTCGAATCTTTGCCCGTCTTCAGGGCAGCCGCAGCAATGGCATGCTCCCCTTGGGACAAAATTCTTACTATTCGCAACACTTCTTCTGTCGAAAATTGAATCGCAATTTCATCTCGCCCCGTTACGATCCCGACGCTCGACTTGGCAAAAATTTCCGGAACCGATCGAAAAGACTCGTAAGCCGCGTCTTCCGCAAGGGGTCTAAATAAGTACTGCGGGGATCGCGGGACTATGGCATTCCAATCAACGCCATCGCAGCTTGCACCGGCTAGTAGCTTGTATTTGTCTAAGCGCTTACCCCACAGGTCGCAGCGCCAGACACCACGCCCTAGCCCGGGCCGCTTCACGAACAGGCTAATTGCCACTCCCTGTTTGATGTCGAAAACGTTCTTGTCATCGCCTCCATCAGGCGCGCGCTCCTTTTTATTGGCATTCCCGTGCAGGTCGAAAACGTAAATTTGCTCGAAACTGCGCATCAGTGACTGACGCATGCCTCTAAGAGTCGGATTGTCGAGCCAGGCGTGATTTGTGATGATGCCGACTACGCCTTCCTCGACTGTGTCCATCTTCAACTGAGCGAATCGGACAAATTTTACATAGTCGTCGCTTAGAGCACGGGGATTGCGCTCTCCAAGTGGCACCCGCTCCTCAGGTCCCAACCCGCCCGACGCATCTGGATCACGCCGACGCTCGATCGTGTACTTATATCCTTCAATTGCCGCCGTGATCACCGCTCCATTGTTCTTAGATTCGTAGGCGTATGGTGGGTTGCCCACGATCGCCAGAATTTCGCGATCCTTGACCATCTGCGCCGCCTCCACCTCCGCCGTAACGGCAGGCAGGAGTAGATGTTTCTGTGGCTCAATCGGCTCTAGCGTGTTGGTTAGAAAAACCTGGAGGCGCTTGCCGCTCGTGAGCGGATGGTTCTGGTCCTTGAGATATTGCGACAGCTTCAGGTGTGCGATTGTGTAGGGCGCAATCAGGTATTCGAATCCGAACACATTCCTCAACAAGTGCTCGCGCACGATCAGGTCTGCGCGCCCGGCGTCAGGCCCGCCGATGTTGTCGAAGATGCGCTGGAACACCTCCAGAATAAAAGTGCCGGTGCCGCAGGCGAAGTCCAGCACAGTCACGCGTTTGTGGTCGGCCAAGCCGCCGGGAATGCCAAAGCTTTCCTTCAGAATGTCGTCCACCGCGCGCACGATGAAATTCACGATCGGCGGCGGCGTGTAATAGATGCCCCGGCCCTTGCGCATGGCCGGGTCGTAAGCCTTCAGATAATCCTCGTAAAAGTAGATAAACGGGTCGCGCTCGAAGAGGCGATGCTCTTCCTCGTCGGCGGCGCGCACCTTGCGGCTGGTCGCCTTGCGATGCTTGAACGAGAGGTCCTCATGGATCTCGCGGAGCTTCAGTCCGTTGACGATGGAAAGCACCTCCCCGACCACCCAGCGCACATCGAGGTATTCGTCCATCTCGAGCTCTGTGAGGAAATCGACCAATTCGCGGATAAGCCGGAACGACCCCGGCACAAATTGGCGGGCGTTGTGAACGGTGATCACTTCACCGCTGGAATTGAGCTTCGCCAGAAAGAGACCATAGGCGAGCATTTGCGCGAAGGCGTCGGCAAACTCGGCGAGGGTGAGCTCGTGAAAAACCTGATTGCGAAAAACCTGAAAGAGGCCGAGGAGACGGCCTTCCGCGTGCTCTTTTTCCTGGCGCCGCAGTTCACTGTTGAGAAAGTCGCGCAGAAAATGGCTGCGAACGGCGAGGGCGAGCGCGAGCTGTTGCGCGCGGCCGATTCCTTCCGGCGCGGTGGAAAAGAAGCCGCGCAAGAGGCCGGAAACCGCCTTGACCCGATCCTCGCGCGGCTTTTTCGGCTTGCCTTCGAGATCGTCGGGAAAGGCGATGATTTCGCGCCTGTTGACCTTGCCGTCCTTGATCCAGATGAATTGCAAATAGTCCGTCAGAAGAATGTTGCTCGACAGCGCCTTGTAGCGCTTGATCTGATCCGACTTCAAAGTCTGATCGAGGTTTTCGCCGACGGTCTTGTTCTCGACATAGCCGAGGATCATCCCAGCCTTCATCGCTTTGAAATCCGGCCCGCCTTTGCCGGGAGCCTTTTTTGCCTCGTGGATGATGTGGATGCCTGGGTCCGCCTGACGAGCCGCTTCCTTCAAGAGAGTTTCAAGCGCGCCCCGGTCGGAAAGCTCGGTTTTGTCGCCGCGGTCCTGCCTCAGCGAAAGCAAATAAATTTCGAAACCATGGTCCATGGGAACTGACCTAGCCCGCGACTCGCGCATCCTGGAAGGCGCGAAAGATCACAACGGAATATTGCCGTGTTTCTTCCACGGATTCTTGAGGTCCTTGTTGCGCAGCATGGCGAGGGCGCGGGCGACGCGCGCTCTCGTTTCGCGCGGCATGATGATGTCGTCGATATAGCCACGTTCCGCCGCGACGTATGGCGATAGAAAACGCTCCTCGTATTCGCGCGTGCGCGCGGCGATTTTTTCCGCATCGCCCAAGTCGGCGCGAAAAATGATCTCGACCGCGCCCTTAGCGCCCATGACCGCGATTTCGGCGCCGGGCCAGGCGTAATTCACGTCGCCGCGCAGATGTTTCGAGGCCATCACATCGTAGGCGCCGCCAAACGCTTTTCGCGTGATGACGGTTACCTTCGGCACCGTTGCCTCGCCATAGGCAAAGAGCAGCTTTGCGCCATGCTTGATGAGGCCGCCATATTCCTGTGCAATTCCCGGAAGAAATCCCGGCACATCGACAAAAGTCACGATCGGAATATTGAAGCAATCGCAGAAGCGCACGAAGCGGGCGGCTTTTCGCGAGGCATCCGAATCGAGCGTCCCGGCGAGCACCATGGGCTGATTGGCGACAAACCCCACCGTGCGCCCTTCCATGCGGCCAAAGCCTGTCACGATATTGCGCGCAAAAGCTTCCTGGATCTCGAAGAAATCGCCCTCGTCCACGGTCTTGGCGATAAGCTCTTTTATGTCGTAGGGCTTTGCCGGATCGTCCGGCGCGAGCGAGTCGAGCGAGGCCTCGCAACGCTCGGGATCGTCGAAGCCCGGCCATTCCGGAACGCCGCTCGTGTTAGACGATGGCAGAAAATCGACAAGCCTGCGCATTTGCAGCAAAGCCTCGACGTCGTTTTCGTAGGCGCCGTCGGTGACCGCGCTTTTGCCCGTATGCACGGATGCGCCGCCGAGATCCTCGGCGCTCACCGTCTCGTTGGTCACCGCCCTCACCACGTTCGGGCCGGTCACGAACATATAGCTCGTGTCCTTGACCATGAAGATGAAGTCGGTCAGCGCCGGGGAATACACGTCGCCGCCCGCGCAGGGGCCCATGATGAGCGAAATCTGAGGGATCACCCCGGACGCCAGGACGTTGCGCTGGAAAACCTCGCCGTAGCCCGCGAGCGCGGCAACCCCTTCCTGGATGCGGGCGCCGCCCGAATCGAAAAGCCCGATGAGCGGCGCACGGTTGGCGAGCGCAATGTCTTGCAGCTTGGCGATCTTTTGCGCATGAGTCTCGGAAAGCGAGCCCCCAAAAACGGTAAAATCCTTGGCATAGACGAAGACCGCGCGGCCGTTGACGGTGCCGGAGCCAGTAATAACGCCATCGCCCGGCGGGTGGCGTTGATCGATGCCGAAGTCCGTCGCGCGATGCTCGACGAACATGCCGGATTCCTCGAATGAACCTTCATCGGTCAGAAGCTCGATCCGCTCCCGCGCGGTGAGCTTTCCTCGCTTGTGCTGCGTATCGATCCGCTCTTCTCCGCCGCCGCGAAGGGCGCGCGCGCGGCGCTCGGCAAGGCGTTCGAGACTGGGTTTCACGGGCCATCTTCCTTGTTGCCGATCGCATTGCCCATGCTTGCGAACATCTTGTCGTCACTTCCTGAAAATGCCTGTTCTTTCATGCTCCAGCGCCATAGACCGCCTGAAACAGACGTGCCGCCGCCTCCATCTCACGCCATTGCCGCGCCCGGCGCCGCAATGCCTCCGCGTCCTCGCCCCAGGCCCGCATTTCAAAATCCTCGTCCACATGCGCGGCAATCCAGGCCTCAGCGGGTGTCAGCGCGCGATGCGCCACGGCGAGCGCGAGCAAGACCGAACCCGTGAGCGTTGTCATGACATGGAGGGCGGCAAGCGCGAAAGGCGCGGCTGGGCCGCTATCGGCGATGTGCGCGATGGCCTCGTTCACCGCCGCGCGGGCGGGTTCCGGCTGCTCGGCGAACACCACGCCTTTGATGCAGATGAAATGGGCGCCGAGATTTTCACGCGCGAAAGTGAGGATAGGGTCCCAGGCGGCGGCTTGCGCCTCCGCCAGCGCTCTTGGCTCGGGCGCGCGATAGCAGACGAGGTCCGCCCCGGCGTACCGGGCGATCGCGTCCACCGTGGCGTCGGGCTGGTGAGCCACCCCGTCGATCGCGGAATTGACGATGCGCGTGAGGGGCATGGCCGCTGGATCGATTGTCTCGGCCTGCGCCTGCCATTCGTCCGCCAGCGCCCGTGCCGCCGCCAAGCAAGGCAGCGCCAAACGGTTTCCCCCCGGCGACTTGGCGGCGCGGCCGTCTAGAAGCAGCGCGAAACTTCCATCCCGCTGTTGCACCGTCGCCCGCTTGTAGAAGCGCCGGGGAAGGGCTTTGTTGAGATCGCGCCTTGCCATGGCGATGGGATCGGCCGCTCCGGCCGACCGGGCGAAGGATTGCTCGAGACGTGCGTTAGGTGAGGATTTTTCCAACATCGGTTTGCCGTTGCGCGGGGTCGGGCGGAAGCGCCCCGTTCGTTGCCGGCAATCGAACGGCATTCGTCATTATATTATATTATCGCATTTTCGTTTCGAATACAGAATTCAGATACGCGCGCCTGAACTGGAGTAACGAGGCAGAGGCCCACTGTTCGATTTTAGACGCCCAACGGCCATTTGTCGCGGCCACGTGCATTTGCCGGGCGAAGGGTTGCGCCCCAAATAGCTCTATGTTAGGGGACGCTGGCCTTGGGGTGGGCCGCGTTCCTTGGCGTCTGCACGCCGGTTTCCAGTTCTGATCCGCGTCTCGACTTTTTATGGTTGTCGCCGCGAAAAGCCGAACCTTTGGGAAGCGGTATTGCCGTTTGAATTCTGGGGAACTCGCTTTGGCGGCGCAAGTGACACGCGTGTCCGGGATGGCGGGGCGCTATGCCCAGGCGCTCTTCGCGCTCTGTCAGGAAACCGGGGCGACGGAACAAACCGCCGCCGATCTCGCCGCCTTTGCGGAATTGGTCCGCTCCAGCGTGGATCTTCAGCGTTTCGTCAAAAGCCCGGTCTTCTCCGCCGAAGAGCAGGTTAAGGCACTCGACGCCATTCTCGCCAGAGCGGAGATCCAAGGAATCGCAGCCAAATTCATAAAACTCGTCGCGGCCAAGCGCAGGCTCTTCGCGATCTTCGACATGATCCGCGATTTCAATTTGCTGAATGACGCGCGAAAAGGCGTCACTCGGGCGGAGGTGACGGCCGCCGAGACCCTCAAGCCCGAGCATGTCGAGGCATTGCGCGCCGCACTGGCCGATATTTCGGGCGGCGGCGAGGTCGACATCGCGGTCAAGGTGGACCCGGCGATCATCGGCGGCCTTATCGTCAAACTAGGCTCGCGCATGGTTGATAGTTCCCTCAAAACGAAACTCAATTCGATTCGTTTACGCATGAAAGAGGCCGGCTGATGGAGATCCGCGCCGCGGAAATTTCCGCGATCCTCAAGAACGAGATCGCGAACTTCGGCGACGAAGCGCAAGTGACCGAGGTGGGCCAGGTCCTCTCGGTCGGGGACGGTATCGCGCGCGTCTATGGCCTCGACAACGTTCAGGCCGGCGAAATGGTCGAGTTCGAAAGCGGCGTGCGGGGCATGGCCCTAAACCTTGAGAGCGACAACGTCGGCATCGTCATTTTCGGCAGCGATCGCGACATCAAGGAAGGCCAGACGGTCAAGCGGACCGGCGCGATTGTCGATGTTCCGATTGGCAAGGAACTGCTTGGCCGCGTCGTCGACGCGCTGGGCAACCCGATCGATGGCAAGGGCCCGGTTCATGCGGAAAAGCGCGCCCGCGTCGATGTCAAGGCGCCGGGCATCATCCCGCGCAAATCCGTGCACGAGCCGATGGCGACCGGCCTCAAGGCGATCGACGCCC
>JBOHJU010000069.1:0-10648 GCA_050728755.1 Methylocella sp. | reverse complement strand
GCTTAGATGGCCTCGGCGATCCATCGTTTCAACTCGCTTTTCGGCGCGGCGCCGACCTTCGAGGAGGCCATTTTGCCATCCTTGAACAGCATGAGCGTCGGTATGCTGCGGATGCCATAAGTTCCAGCCACGCTGGGGTTTTCATCGACATTCAGCTTGGCGATGGTTACTTTGCCCTGCATTTCCTTGGCGATTTCCTCGAGCGCCGGACCGATCATCTTGCACGGACCGCACCATTCTGCCCAGAAATCCACGACAATGGGTCCGCTCGCCCCCACGACTTCGGATTTGAAATTGGCATCCGTGACTTTAACGGTGGACATGAGTTTCTCTCGCGAGCTCAGACGCGGATAATTCCCGGCGCGTTGCAGTTGGCAAAGTACGTAGGCGAAAGCCCCGCGTCAAGCCGCGCGGTGCGGCCCGCCACGAAATGCGAATCACTCGGCCGCGACATCCTCGCGATCGAGGCTTGCTAGCGCCGCGTCCAGATCGGCGATAAGATCGCCGGCATCCTCGAGCCCCGCCGAGAGGCGCAAAAGCCCGTCAGTCACCCCCAACGCGGCCCGCGCCTCTGGCGTCAGCCTTTGATGCGTCGTTGTCGCCGGATGGGTGATGAGGCTTTTCGCATCGCCGAGATTATTTGCAACGGTGATGACGGAAAGCCGATTGGCGAACGCGAAGGCCGCCGGCTTGCCGCCCCGGACTTCGAATGAGACAAGCGTGCCGCCGCCCGACATTTGCCGCCCGATGATGTCGGCCTGGGGGTGATCCGGCCGGCCAGGGTAGCGGACACTGAAGACATGGCGGTGGCCGCTCAAAAATTCCGCGATCCGCTCCGCGCTTTGCGCCTGCGCGCGAACGCGCAAGGCAAGCGTCTCCAGCGATTTTAAAAAAATCCAGGCGTTGAACGGCGACAGGCACGGTCCGGTTTGCTTATAAAAAGGATGAATCTCGTTTTCGATAAGTTCGCGGCTGCCGAGAATAATGCCTCCGAGGCAGCGGCCATGGCCGTCGATATGCTTGGTCGCCGAATAGACAACGCAATCGGCGCCAAGTTGAAGCGGCTTTTGCAAAATTGGCGTCGCGAAAACATTGTCGACGACAAGGCGCGCGCCGTGTTCGTGCGCGATGGCCGCGATCGCCGCGATATCGTAGACTTCAAGACAGGGATTGGTCGGGGTTTCGAGAAACAGGAGCTTGGTCTGCGGCCGCATCGCCGCGCGCCATTGGGACAGATCGCCGCCATCGACAAGTGTCGACGCGACGCCGAAGCGCGGCAGCATATCCTCGACCACATAGAGGCAGGCTCCGAACATCGCGCGGGCGGCGACCAGGTGATCGCCCGCCCGGAGCTGCGCCATCAGCGCCGTCGTGACGGCGGCCATCCCGCTTGCCGTCGCACGCGCCGCCTCCGCCCCTTCGAGCAGGGCCATCCGCTGCTGAAACATGTCGACGGTCGGATTAGAATAGCGCGAATAGACGTAGCCGGGTTCGGCGCCCTTCATCCGGGCCTCGGCCGTTTCCATATCAGGATAGGCGTAGCCCTGGGTCAGGAACAGAGCTTCGGAGGTTTCGCCGAACTGCGAGCGATGGGTGCCGCCGTGGACGAGCTGGGTCGCCGGATGCAGGGTTTTAATGTCGGGCTTTTGCCCGCGAGCGTTCATCCCAATCTCCTCGTTAAAATCTCCTCGTCGCGGCAGACAGGGCAGGGCCGCGTGGCAAGCGGCGGCCGCGCTGCTCCTTGCGGTCTTTGACCCATCGAGGCACCGATTGTTTACGCCTCGGCGAAAAATATCTCAACCCGGTGGAGAGATAGCGGGGATTGTGTGCAAATCAGCACTGCGGCCGTTTCATCTCATCCTGCGGCTCTGTTGAAGTCTTCCTTCGAACAAGGAGTTTGAAGGCTGGCATGACTGGCGGATTGTTCTCACTTTTTGCCGAGCCGGACCGCGAGAGCGGTTCCGCGCCGCTTCTGAGCGCCAACGAGTTCGGTGACCACTTCGGGCTCCTCCCGCGCGAAAAAATCGAGCTGATGGTGCGGCGAGGGATGATTTCGAGCCCGGAGATCGAAGATGCACAGTTTCAGCCGGCGAGTCTCGATCTGCGCTTAGGCGCGCGGGCCTACCGTGTCCGGGCCAGCTTCTTGCCCGGCAAGGACTACTCGGTCCGCGAGCGCCTCGATGCCCTCGGTAGCGCCGATGACGAAATCAGCATCGAGGGCAAGGGTGCCGTGCTGGAGCGTGGCTGCGTCTATGTAATCCCCCTGATCGAGCATTTGAATCTGCCTGAGAGTATTTCGGCGATCGCGAATCCAAAGAGCTCGACCGGACGTCTCGATATATTCACCCGCCTCACCACCGACAAATCGGATGTGTTCGACAGTGTGGCTCGCGGGTATGAAGGACCTCTCTACGCCGAAATCTCGCCGCGCAGCTTCGGGGTGCGCGTGCGCAAAGGCTCGAAACTCAATCAGATCCGCTTCCGCAGGCTGAACTCGCAGCAGCTGGAAGGCATCGATTTCGGCCTCAAGGAAAAGGATCTTCGCGAGCGTCACAAAAAAATGCCGCTCGTCGATAGCGATTTGGAAGTGCGGCGGAATGGGCTCGTATTACGGGTTGGCTTAAGCGCTGAACCGGCCGACGGGGTGATCGGTTACAAAGCGCAGAAACATGCCGATATTCTCGACGTAGATCGTGACGGCTATAACGCCGCCGATTTTTGGGTGCAGGTCAGGGCGCGGCGGGATAAAAGGCTGATCCTCGACCCGGACGAGTTCTACATACTCGGCTCCAAGGAATGGCTCCAAATCCCTCCAGATCTTGCCGCCGAGATGGTTCCGAGCGACCCGGCGATGGGCGTATTCAGGGTGCATTACGCAGGTTTTTTCGATCCTGGTTTTGGCGCGGGCGCGAACAATCGTCCCTCCGCCCGCGCAGTTCTCGAAGTTCGCAGTTACGAGGTTCCGTTCTTTCTGGAGGACGGGCAAGTCATCGGCCGCCTCGTCTTTGAGAAAATGGCCGAGGCGCCGCGAGTCCTCTACGGCGCAAGCGCCGCCTCGAATTACCAGGGCCAGGGGCTGAAATTGTCGAAGCACTTCCGGGTGGAGTGAAGGCATTGCCTTCGCATGGCCCGCGCGGGGCCGTCCTTTGAAACGGCCGTTAACCCAGAGTCGCGGCTGTGGCTCCAGCGAGAGCGGCAGCGGTTTCCGCTTTCGCGGATCATGCACTAATGCTATGGTGATTTTTCCAAAAACCGGTGCCAAAGCTGCGGTAGAGGCCAGCATTAGGGAGAGGCAAATGCGGTGTCGATTGACCCTGGCCGTAGTGGCGGCATTTGTTGGCGGTTCCTCGCTTGCCGGCCACGCCCAGGCTCCCCCCGTCATCAACAGCGGCGGGGCTCCCGCCATCATCAACAGGGGCGGGGGCGTGGCCGGCACCGGCATTGGCATCGGGGCGGGGGCGGCGGGCCAGCACGCGCCGCTGATCGTCGGCTCCGGCCATGTTGGCGCCGGGACCGGCGGCATCGGCTTAGGAGTGGGAAATGCCACTGGCGGGATCCAGGCCGCGACCCGGGCCGGGACTGGGGGTGTCAACGATAATACAGCCTGGGGGAGTTCAATCGGCGGCGTCAACGGTGTCGGACGCGGTCTCCCGGTCGGAACCGGCGGCCTGAACGACCAGGTTGAGCTTGGCCTGGATACCGGCGGCATCAATGGCAGCGGCATTGGCGCGGGAAGCGGCGGACGTGGCGATCTCAATAGTCTCGGGGCCGGCACGGGCGGCATCGCCGAGCAAAGCGCACCAAGGTTTAGGGTGGGGCAATAGGCGGGCGGCTTGCAAGAGGTCACGCCCTTCGCTTCCGTTCGACCGCGAGTTCGATGAGGGCTGGGCGAGCCGCAGGTTCAGCTTCGCCACCGAAACAATTTCTGCCGCCGTCTTGCAGGAGGCCGAGAGCGTCGCGGAAATTTCCGTAAGATTCTTTAGCGGCGCAGGGCAACACGACGAACCCCTCGCGCCGAAGCCGCGCGGAAGACCGATTGCCAGTTCGACTCGCTCGGGGCGAATCTGGAATTGAAATTGACGCCGCGCTCAACTTCCGGCGCCAAAAGAGGAATGATATTGTTGGCCAGAACGGACGAAAATTCCAACTTACGCCGCTTGTTCCTGCTTCCGGCAAATGCCGTTGTTGTCCTCTATGTCGTTCTTAACGCGATTGTCACGCCGGTGTTCCGGCCGCTCGTCCGCTGGGTGGCAAGACTCCGGTTTGTTATTCGTCTGCAAGACATCGTTGCCGCCCTGCCGCCTTACGCAATATTGGGTCTGCTCGCCGTTCCTTTTGCCTTCGCGGAACCCGCCAAATTTTATGCGCTGTATTTGATGACCGAAGGACAGTTCGCGGCCGGCCTCATTACCATTTCGATGGCTTATCTCGTGAGCCTCCTCGTCGTGGAGCGGATTTATCACGCGGGGCGGGCGAAACTCAACACGATTCCTTGGTTCGCCAAACTCATGGATTGGTTGACCGGCATCAGCGATCGTCTTCTCGCATGGGCGCGGGCAACACGGATCTGGGCCTTTTCTGTCAAGCTCAAGCGGAATGCGCGCGCCCTCGCGGCAAAGCTGCGGCTGCGGTTTCGCGCGGGCTGAAGGTGCGCGGCCGCCGGCAAACTCAGTGCTTGCCATATTCGAGCGCGATCCCTTTCCGTTGCGCGAGAATGTAGGCCTCGAGAGCCTTAAGCCGCGGATCGTCGTCCGCGAAAGGCTTACCGCGCACCGGATTTTCGATGCACCAGTTGATCATGTCACGGAGCAGGGCGACGCGCCCCAGCTGAACCTGGAATTTCGGATAGGTTTCGGGATGGGTGTTGGAGGCGTCCGGATGGCACATGTCGCAGGATATGGCATCAGTTCCGCCAAGCGCCTTGGCGTCGTGAAAAATGCGCTTGCCTTCCGCGACCAGGTGGTCGGTCGACTCTTTCCAGATATGCTGGTCGCGCTCTGTAAAGGCGCCGTAGGTCTGGAACTGATTGCTTGGGGGAGCTTTTACGCCCGGCAACTGGCCCTCCGCTGGTGGCTCCGCAGCGGCGACAACCCATTCGGCATCGGGATGCTTTTGCCGCCATTCCTGCATCAGCGCGCTGGCGATTTGCTTGCCTTGCTCGCGCGTCAATTGATCGCCGGGCTTGACGCCCTTTACCTCGATCGAGGTTTCGCCGTCGCAAAGACCGATGACGAGATTGCCTTCCGGGGAAGGCGTTAGCTGATGATGCGGCACATCGCTTCCGGCCAAGGCAGGCCCCGCGGCGAGCACGAGAACGAATGCGAGACGGTGGGGGCGCATGGTCTTCCTCAGTAGCTGGATAGCGTCGCCGCCGCTGGGCGATCCTTGGCGCCGTTCGACGAAAGGTAACTTGCCCGCACGGTGACGGGGTTACGGTTCCAAAGATTATAGACCTTGTCGATTGCGCCCGACGCCAGCACATTGAGTTGACCATCGCCGCAACCGTCGAAGGCGTTGAAGGGGTCGGCGCGGTTCATCTGGACGGTGAGCTTCGGCAGTCCCTCGGGGGCGTAGGGCCACGGCCAAGCGGTCGAGAGCAGCCCATAGAAGCTGATGTTGCCAATGCGGTTCAGGAGAAGCTGGTGGGTGTGACCGTGAATCACGGACACCGTATCGAATTTCGCGAGAATCGCTTGGACTTCATCGGCGTCCTCCGTCCAGAAATTCCAATTCCGGTAATATTTGTAAAGAGGCGAGTGGGAGAAAATGACGACGGGCGTCTTCTTGTCGACTTTCTCGAGATCGTTTTGCAGCCATTGGCGCCCGTCCGGCCCAACCTCGAAGCGCGATTGGATGCCGTTGTCGAGCCCGGCGACCGTCTGCATCCGCTCCGCCGGAGTCATTCCTCGCGCGGTCCAAAAATCCTTTTCGTTGACGCTCATCAGGGTCACGAAATGAATGCCCTTGTGGTCGAACGAATATTGGGAAGGCCCGAACAAGGACCGCCAATGCTCGCCCAAATCGAGGAACCAGTCGTGCTCGCCGACCATTATCTTTAGAGGAGCCTTGAGATCCTTCAAAATCTGGGCGCCGAGATCGAGTTCCTCGCCGCGGCCGAGCTGGGCCAGATCGCCGCCGAAGAGAACAAAATCAGGCTGCGGGTCGAGCGCATTGACCTCTTCCACCGCTTTCACTGCGGATCGTATGAAACGGTCGTTCACGTTGCGCGTGTAAAGATGAGTGTCAGAGATATAGGCGATGGTAAAGCCAGGCGTTGCGGTCTCCGCCGCTTGCGCGATCTCGATCAGCTGGAAGCTCTGCGGCACAATCAGCCCCTTGGCGGCGGCGATCCCGGCGGAAACTCCGGCAACCTGAAGAAAGCCGCGCCGGGAAAGCGCGCCCAACCGGGTGAGATCCGCGAAAAATGAGGCGCGGTCCTCGTAATACTTGGTCTCGATGCTCTTGTGCGCCATGATATCGCTCCGCTGGCGAAAATGTTTCACGTGAACCGTTTTCGCCGTTTATCCCTATCGTTTCACGGTTCGGCCGCCTAGCTAGAGAATGCGGGTTTCGAAAACCACGCTCTCAATAGGCGCCGATCGACGCCGGATTGCGCAGATCCGGGTTGGTCCCAATGTCTCCCAAGTCACCCTTCCTGCCTTCGGCGATATCGGTTTCGCGCTGCGGCCGGTTGGTTTTGAGCGATGTCTGCCGTTCCATCTCCGCCTTGTTGAAATCGGCGAAGCGGTCGTCGGTGAGGGTGAAGAGGAAAGCAACGAGATCGTCGATTTCAGCTTCGCTCAATGCGAGACGCTGCATCCCGCCGTCGAGGTAGGGATTTGGAACACCGCCCTTGTTGTAATGGTCCATCACGTCCCAAAGGGTCGCAAGAGAGCCATCGTGCATATAGGGCGCGGTGATCCCGATATTGCGGAGAGTCTCGCTCTTAAAGGCGCCGATGTCGGCCGGGTTTTTGGTTACCAGGAACCGGCCGAGCTCGGAATAGGATGTCTGCAAGGCGAGTTCGTCGATCTGCTTCGTGTCGCCGGTCCTCAAGACGCCAAGCGCCTTGCGGGCGAGCTCCTTAAAATTTTGCTTGTGCGCGGCGATCCCAATATTGTGAAACTTTTGGTCGGAGAAAAGCGGCGACACAGCGTTGAACGCGTGGCAGGAGCTGCAGCGCCCCTTGCCTTGGAACAACGCCCAGCCACGCTGCGCCGCATCACTGATCGCCTGCGGGGCCCCCGCCAAGAAGCGATCGAACGGCGAATTGGCGGAATATTGCGTCCGCTCAAAAGCGGCGATCGCGGCGGCGATATCGTCATAAGTGACGTCATGCCCAAAAAGCGATTTGAATGCGTCCGAATATTCCTGGATCGCAGCAACCTTTGCGACAACATCGCCGGGAGATTTTTGGCCCATTTCGACCGGATTGAGGATCGGAAGCTTGGCCTGATCCTCGAGCATGGGCGCGCGGCCATCCCAGAATTGCGACGCCTGAAACATCGCGTTTAGCACGCTTGGCGCATTGCGCTGGCCATGCTGGCTTTGGACACCCGCAGACGTTGCGCTGTTGCCGCGATGATCGGTAAATCCCTTGGTAGGATCGTGGCAGGTTTTACAGGCAACCGTATCATCGGCAGAAAGACGCTTGTCGTCGAACAATTTATCGCCGAGCGCGACAAGTTGCGCCGTCGGTTCGCGCCCTGGCGGCACGGCCAGGGCATAGAGTTGCGGCGAAATGCCAAGGGGGAGGGCGGGTTTCAGCGGCGTCTGCTTCACGGGACTAGCAGGCGCGCGCGCAGCCGGCGCGGTAGTAGCCGGCGCGAGCGGAGCCGGTGTTATCGGCGGATTGTTGGGGGAATTTAACGCCAGCCCCACCAGCGCGAGCAGGATTCCTCCAAGTATCACCGCCGCGAAGCTAGCACCCAACTTCCCGCGCGAAGTTTGCATCGTTTCCTCCGACGTTCCTTTTTTTCGCCAAGCGTGCGTGAGTTGCGCAAACGCGGACAGTTATCCCAACGCCAGCATAACCAGAAAAATGCCGGAGGTGAACCACTAAAATTTGAAAACTCGCGCGCCGCGCTCCATGGGCTCGGGCGTGCGGCGAAGGCAGACGCCGCCAAGGGCGGCGTGGTAAAGGTGGCGCCATCGTGGATGGCGAAAGGCGAACGCTGCTTGACGCGCGCCGCCGCCACCGGCATGACTTAAGCGCATAACCACGACGGTTGCATGAATTCAGCAGGTAGGACTCTCGCAATGCTGCACGGCAGCCGCCACGATCCTCGGGCCTTGGAGCCGTGGTTTTTTCTTCTTCGCTGAAATCGCGAGCGCGCGCATGAGCCGGATCGCTTATGTCAATGGCCAGTATGTCTTGCACCGCGACGCCATGGTTCATATCGAAGACCGCGGCTACCAGTTTGCCGATGGCGTCTACGAAGTGTGCGAGATCTTTCGCGGCGCCTTGATCGACGAGAGGCGCCATTTGGAGCGGCTCGCCTATTCGCTCGCGGAATTGCAAATCGCCGCGCCTTTGCGGGAAGGCGCGCTCAAGGTGGTGGTCCGCGAAGTCATGGCGAGGAACACGGTCGACAACGGCTTCGTCTATGTGCAGGTGACTCGCGGGGTGGCGCCGCGCGACCACGTCTTTCCGCAAAAACCCGCGCGTCCGAGCCTCGTTGTCACCGCGCGTCAGGTCGATCCTGAAAAGAGCGAAATCAACGCGCGCAAGGGCATCAGTGTCATCACCACTCCCGACCTGCGTTGGAAAAGGGTCGATATCAAGACGATTTGCCTGCTGCCCAACGTTCTCGCGCGTCAGCTCGCGAGTGAGAGCGGCGCCTATGAGGCCTGGCTTGTCGATTCCCTCGGCATGGTCACCGAAGGGGCGGCGTCGAACGCTTGGATCATCAGCAAGGCTGGAGTTGTCGTCACGCGTCAGCTCGATCATTCAATCCTGCGCGGCATCACCAGGACCACGCTGATCGAAATCGTTGCGGCGGAAGGTCTGAAATTGGAGGAAAGAAAATTTAGCCTCGAAGAAGTTTTCGCGGCGCGGGAGGCCTTTATAACCGGAGCGACCGCCCTCATTATGCCGGTTGTGCGCATCGACGGACGCGCGATCAGCGCGGGGATTCCTGGACCGGTCGCATCGAAATTGCGCGCGATTTTTCATGCCACCGCCGCGCGGTCCTTCTAACCTCATGGCTGGCTTTTCAAGTAAATTTTTAATCCTGATGACAATGATCAAAGTAGGGCTTGCAGCGCCGCCTGTTGGTCTAATATGATCCGGGCCGGGAGCGGCCAGATCGCGTATTTTCCAGTCGTCATTCTTAATCGAAGCGCCGTTCTTGAGGGAGACGGTATTTCGAGCGAGCTGGTTGCCAAACGGCGGCGGTGGTTCTTCTTGAGCAATATGCGCCGGGCACGGCGCCAAGAACAAAATAGGATACCGGGACAATGGGAGGAGAGCGGCCACAAAATCTCCAGGACACTTTTCTCAATTTTGTCCGTAAGAACAAGGTTCCTCTCACGATCTTCCTGGTCAACGGCGTAAAATTGCAAGGTGTCGTCACCTGGTTCGACAATTTCTGCGTATTGCTACGCCGCGACGGGCATTCCCAGCTCGTTTATAAGCACGCCATATCGACAATCATGCCCGGCCAGCCGATTCAGATGTTCGAGCCCGGCGAAGAAGCGGGACACGCCGGACCATAGGATAATCTCGCCATGGAACCCGTTCTTCGGCGAACGATTTGTTAGATCATCCCGGCAATCGATCGGGCAACGCGCCAACGCCATCGCGGCGGGCATTTTGATCAAAGGCATGGGAGTTGGGCATCGGCGTCCTTGCGAACGGTACAAAATCGACGCTGAAGGCCGGCCCGGAAACCAAAGGCGGCGCCGGACCAGGTAACGAGGCGCGTCCCCGAGCTCTGGTGGTCGGTCCTTATCGCGACCTTGGCGCGCGCCCTAAAGCGGAGCTGGCGGCGTCCGCCAAACCGGCGCAGGGGCGCTCGCAGGAGGGACGTCTTTCCGAAGCGCTAGGACTTGCCCAGGCGATCGGAGTTGTAATTGTCGCCGGGCAAATCGCTCCGCTTTCGCAAATCCGGCCCGCGAGTTACCTCGGCAAAGGCAAAACCGCCGAGCTCGCCGCTCTGGTGCGCGCGGAAGCGATCGATCTCGTTGTCATGGATTGCGCCTTGTCGCCGGTGCAACAGCGCAATCTCGAAACGGCGCTGGCGGCCAAGGTCATCGATCGCACCGGACTGATCCTCGAGATTTTCGGCCGCCGGGCACGAACAAGGGAAGGCGCGCTGCAGGTTGAGCATGCTCATCTCGCCTACCAAAAATCGCGGCTGGTGCGGTCCTGGACACATCTAGAACGTCAGCGCGGCGGTTTTGGCTTCCTCGGCGGTCCCGGCGAAACCCAGATCGAGGCCGACCGCCGCCGCATCGAGGAGCGGATGACCCGCATCGAACGCGAGCTCGAAGGCGTCAAGCGGACGCGCGGCCTGCATCGCCAAAGCCGCCGCGCCGTGCCTTATCCGATTGTCGCGCTTGTCGGCTATACGAACGCGGGAAAATCCACTCTGTTCAATAGGCTGACGGAGGCGGGCGTGGTCGCCGAGGACATGCTTTTCGCGAC
>JBOHJU010000068.1:0-10722 GCA_050728755.1 Methylocella sp. | reverse complement strand
AGCTACGAGGCAATTCTTGACGCCTGTTGCGACGCCTGGAACGCCCTGATGGCCAAATCCGAGCTCATTACCTCAATAGGAACCAGAAAATGGGCACAGGTCAAAACTTAGGGCGATTGGTATTACAAGACAATATCTCTATACGAAGCACTTCGTAGGTTAAATCTATACGAAATACTTCGTAGATTGAAATACTGGATTCTTCAAAAAAAGTATAGGAAACATTCATTTGGCAAAGCATTCGACTGGAATTGGGAGGAAACAAACTTTAACCGTATCGCGCTTGTGAATCTTCTTGTTGCGAAAACACCAAATTGCGCTTATCTTGAAATAGGGTGCGCATCGAACGATCTATTCGATTCGATACCCGCCTTAAATAAGGTGGGTGTCGATCCACAACACGGAGGCAACATAAGAAAGACATCTGATGAGTTTTTTTACACAAATAAATCGTTTTTCAATGTGGTATTCATAGATGGATTACATACCTACGATCAAGTTCGGAGAGATGTTATTAATTCAATTAAATTTCTCAAACCTGCCGGATGGATTGCTTTACACGACGTGCTACCAAGAACGTGGATAGAAGATCATGTTCCTATCTTGAGCTCAGAAGCCTGGACCGGTGATGTATGGAAAGTTGCGGTTGAATTATCTAGAACTGAAGGAATTGATTTTAAGATAATAAAAATCGATAATGGGGTTGGAGTACTAAGGCTTACGAAAGATAATCCTTCTTTAGTCAATTTAGAAAAAGAATTAAGTGATAAAAGATTTTCGTACTTCTATGAAAACATAGCGAAACTACCCATTGTTGAATGGAATGATTGTCAAAATTGGCTTCGAGATAACTAAGTAATGTCCATGACCGTCGTTAGCCAGGAAAAGCGGTTATGGATCGTATCGAGGACAAGCGCTGCGCCGGCGAGGGAGAAAGCATTGCGGGGCGCATTGTGACCGCGGTTCGTGTCGCCGTCCTCAACGAGGAGGGCGTCCTTGCTCTTGTATCTCGATGCCCCAATGATTGCGATTGACCCCACCCGCGGCGGGACGGCGGCGGGAAGGCCGGAGATCGGATCGACGGTCTTCATTTGCGGCTTCTTGCGGCGCGCGCCGTTTTCCGTTCGCTTTTTGCCAACGCCAACGCCGGACGCGGCGAGTTTGGCGGACCTCCGGTCACGCGCGTGCGATTCCGGCCGCTTTTGCCCGGCGGTCTTTGAGGTTAGTCCACCACCCCTGCGTCGAAAGGCCTGCTTCAACAACTTTTGGTTGTCTCATTTTATGTTTATTTGCTTTCGTATGCCGGACGCCTCAGAGTCTGTCCGGTGACTTCATGCGGGATTACAAAGTCGTCTGAGCATGAGGCGAATTGAGGCGAGGCGCAAGAAAGCGAGCGCTTTTCGAGTGAGGTTCTCCCAGTCCTGGCGAGCCTGCGACATCGATTGAGCCAGGCGAAAGTGCGTTCGGCGAGCCAGCGTTTGGGCAAGACCACAAATCCGTTGGCCCGAGCGGAGCGCTTGACGATTTCGGCTTTGAGATGCGGGAGCACGCGTGCCAAAGCGCAGTTGAATTCGGGTCCTTGATAGCCGCCGCCGGCGAAGAGCTTGTTCAAGAAAGGAAACATCCCGAACAGGGCCGCCATGACGAGAATGCCGCCATCACGATCTTGAATATCGGCCGGATGGACGATGCCATGAAGCAGCAAGCCCAACGTATCTACGAGAATATGCCGCTTCCTACCCTTGATTTTCTTGCCGGCGCCGTATCCATGCGGGTCGATCGAGGCCCCCTCCTGAGCGTGCCGAAGGGTTCGGCGCTCTTGACGCTTTGACTATCGATGATGGCGGCGGCCGGGCTGGCCTCCCGGTGGGCCTGCTCGCGACACTTCACATAAAGGGCGTGATGGATATCCTCCAATGTGCCGTCGTAGGTCCACAGGTCGAAATAGTCGTAGATCGTGCTCTTCGGCGGCAGGTCTTTCGGGATCGCCCGCCACGGGCAGCCGGTCGACAGAATGTACATGAGGCCGTTCACCACCTCACGCATCACCACGGTCCGCTTGCCACCGCCGCGCTTGCCCGGCGGAATGAGCGGTTCAACCAGCTCCCATTCGGAGTCGGTCAGATCGCTCGGATATCGCAACTTGCCGCGGTCGTATCGCCCGCGATTGTTCGCCGTCCACATGCGTGACCCCCTTCGAATCAGGCCACCCCCCTTGAATCACAAGTGATTCATAGGATTCAATATCTCTCCGGACGGACACTCAGACAGGGCCAAGAGTTAGGAGGAAAAAATGGCTGGACAGAGCGTGCGGACCAAACCCGCCGGCAATTCCATCGATGGGAAGGCCAGTGATGGCGCAATCGATGGAATCGCCCCGGCAATCAATACCATTCAAGCTTTCGCGCGCGAGATCGCGCAAATTTCCGGGCAGGCGCTTGACCACTCAACTCGGCACATCGAAAAGCTTCGCAAGGCGCAGAGCCTGGAAGAGGCCGCGGCGATCCAGGCAGATTTTCTGAAAGAGTCCATGGAAGGCGCGGTCCAACACACAAGAAAGTACATCGCAATGCTGGCGACCTTCCCGCACGAGCTGATTCATCCAGTGAACGTGGCGGTTGAGAGGGCTGAGGCAGCCAGGCACGCCGCTGCGGCGAAGATCAGGCGGCTTTCCGAACTTGCTGATAATAATAATGCCTAAGGTAACGGCGTGCCGGCCCGGGTCGCGCGCCGCCGCTCCGCTCGGGCCGCGTTTTGGCCGGCAAAGAGGCTCTCCGGCGCACGGCGCACTGCCCCCTCTAGTACCTCAAGCCTCAGGCCTCACTCTGACAAACGTGCAAGGACGGCCTCTACTGCCAAACCAAAGCCGCCCGCACAGTCTACATCAGCGTGGGCGAGGCGGAGATAAGGACGCCAAGGAACATCGTTAAGCGGCCAGGGTTGAAACCAGCTGTAATTCCCGATAAGCACTGGAAGCGAAGGGACGGCCTCGCGCAAGCATGATTCGCGAAAGTGGGGATGGCTGTCGGGTTTCGGTTATGCGAACACGAAGGCGGTGGACCTCAACCGGCCGGTCGCGGCCGGATCATGGGCGAACGCCGCGGCTTCGGCCCGCTGGGACTGGAACGCCGGCGGCGGAGCCGCGGGGCTGGCGGCTGTTCCTTGGCTCTTGCCGGATTTGGCACGGCGCTGCCGTGTTTCTCTGTCTGGTGGGCGCCGGTTTGGCTCCCTCGCCGGGATGCATGCGTTCCAACGTGGAATAGCGATCAAGTATGACGGACGACGATCTGAATGCTCCCTTGGGACAGTCCCCGGTTCCAAAGCGCGCGCCGCGCGGCAACGCGCTTTACGCGGCGATTGCCATAGCTGGCCTGGGGTTGCTTGCTGTTCCCGCCGCGTTTTTGCCGGCGCTGACCAGGCCGCCAAGCGCGGTGCTTCATCAAACTCCGGCCGGGGGACCCAGTAGCACGCACCTGCCGAAACATATCGCGGCGGGAGCGAGCAAGACAGCCGTGCCGCTCCACGACACGCCCGCCACGGTACCTGCCCAGCAATCCGGTTTGGCGGCGGACGCAGTCGAGCGGCAGACCGCGGTGAAAATTATTCGGGCCGGCGGCCCGCCCGAGCCTCTCGTCATCTATGTGGCCAAGGCGCTGAACAGCGGGCTCCCGGCGCTGCCCGACCCTCGTCTTATCGAACAACCGCCGCATGGCCCAGTCCCGCGGATTGGAGCCGACGGCGCGCGGCCGTCCGAGGTTTACGCCCGCCCCGCGGTATCCTCCGGCGGATTGACACCGGGCGCGCCGCGCATAGCATTGCTCATTGGCGGCATGGGTCTTGCTCCGCGCGCAACGGAAGAGGCGATCGCAAGTTTGCCGGGCGCCGTCACGCTCGGCTTCGCCCCCTATGGAGCCGATCTTGCGCGCGGCGGGCCACGAGCTCGTCTTGCAACTTCCGATGGAGCCTTTCGGTTCCCCGCGCGACAATCCTGGCCCGCACACCCTTCTCGCGGGCGCTGGGAAAGTCGCGAACATCGACGATCTTAGCTGGCTTATGAGCCGGTTCACGGGCTATGCCGGCGTCGCCAATTTTCTCGGCGGCAAATTCACGGCCGATGCGAAGGCTTTGGCGCCGGTCCTGCGCGAGATTGCCGCGCGCGGCTTATTTTACGTCGATGACGGGACCTCCACGCAGAGCCTCGCCATGACGCTCGCGCCCGGTCAGGCTCTTGCGGCTGCGCGCGCCGATGTTGTCCTCGATTCGACGGCCGAGCCCGAGGCAATCGAAGCGGCCCTGGCACGGCTCGAAGCAATCGCCCGCGACAAGGGCGTGGCGATCGGGGTTGCGAGCGGCCTTCCGGTTTCGGTCGAAACTATCGGCCGTTTTGCCCGCGCGCTTGAGGCGCGAGGCATTGCGCTCGTCCCGCTAAGCGCGGCCATGCCAAGCCCGCAACCCGGCTTGGCGATTGGTTCGTCGGCCGTGAGGTAAAGCGGCAATGGAGCCTATATATTACCGCCCTTGCGTTGGAATCATGCTGTTCAATCGCTCCGGGCTCGTCTTCCTCGGGCGCCGCCGCAACAAGAGGATACCCGAGCACCTGCGCCAAGGGCATGAATGGCAAATGCCGCAGGGCGGGATCGACGCCGGCGAACTGCCCTATCAGGCGGCGTTGCGCGAGCTGCGCGAGGAAACCAACGTGTCGTCCACGACATTTCTGGCGGAGTCGCCGGAATGGTATAGCTATGATCTGCCGGACGGCGCCTTGAAGAAATCCTCTAAGGGTCGGTTTCACGGCCAGCGGCAAAAATGGTTCGCGCTACGTTTCGACGGCGACGAAGACGAAATCGACATCGACGCACCCGGCGGCGGACAGCGGCCCGAATTCGATGCCTGGCGATGGGAGTCGATCGGCCGTCTCCCCGCACTCATCGTTCCATTCAAGCGACCGGTTTACGAGAAAGTAGTCGCAACATTCGGCCATCTTGCCGAGCCATTTTGCGCAACAGGTGTTTGAACGCGGGGGCGAGACGAGGCCGCCTTGATCCCGTACCAGACAGCTCCGAATGGGCATCGTTATGTTGCGCCAGGGCCTTCGAAAGCGGCGGAAGGCGGGGCATGACCGGCGAGCTTTGGGAAATGGCCTGGGGGACGGCTTCGATGCCGCGCCTGCGGGGTGGAGACGGCGCTGACGGCTCTTCGGCGGTGCCCCTAGAGCGCATCCCGACCAAATGGAATCATTTGATCGATAAGGACCCGCTCAAAATCAAAGAGTTGGAGCATGTCCTGATCGAAAAAGTCGAGCAACTTTTTGGGACATGCGCTTGCCCTGACGCGATAACTTTCCAGCGCAAGCATGAAGGTCAGGCCGCGAGGCCTCCTTCATCTTGTCTTTCGCCCCTCGCGACGATCTTGAGGGCGTTGTCGGCAAGCGGCTTTTGCAGCTTGAGCGCTTCCCCGGCCGGCGCACTCATCCAAGCGTCGATTTCCGCCCGCGCCGCCAGAATTACGGGCATTGCTTTCGGGTGGATCGCGCCGACCTCCTTGTTCGGTTCGGTCGTCAGAAACGCGAAAATGTCGTTCGTCGTCTCGCCTTCCTTGACCTGCCGGACGGAGGTCCAGCGCGTCCAGATGCCAGCAAAGAAGGCCAAGGGCCGCGTCTCGTCGAAGGCGAACCAGACGGGAGGATGCGTGCCGTCCAGCAGCGCTTCGTTTTCGGAAAAACTCGTGAACGGCACGACGCAGCGGTTCTCGATCGAAAGCCAGCGCCGCCAATGGGGGGATGCGGTGTTGCGGATATTGGTGACGCCTGGATCGGATTTCTTGCCTTTCAGCGCAAAGGCGGGCGAGGGCATGCCCCACCTCGCCATCGTCAGCTCGCGGCCCTCGGGCTGGTTGCGGACAATCGGGGCGGCATAATCCGGAAAGACGCTGGGCAGCGGCGGCAGATTGCCGGTCCGGTCGCGCATGGCGCCAGTGAATTCAAGGATCGCCTGCTGGCCCTTTGTCACCGAATACAAATTGCACAAAGGATCGAACATGACACCTTTCGCCGAGCCCGGCATTTGCCGCACGAGCACGAGGCCGGCTGTCCGCAGCCGGCGGCCGTTGCGGGCTTGCATCGCCTCGCGTATTGCGGGAACTCCACGCGACGTTAAAGCCGGGTGGCGTGCTGTTTAGCTCGAACCCGCGCGGAGATAATGAAGAAGGCTGGAATAGCGGACGCTATGGCGTGTATCATGATCTTGCAAGTTGGCGCCGCTATACGTCGGCGGCGGGATTCGTGGAACTAACCCATTACTACCGTCCTGACGGCGTGCCACGCGCGCAGCAGCCCTGGCTGGCGAGCGTCTGGCGCGGGCTCGCGTCTTGAAAACCATCGCTTCCGCCGGGACATCGAAGGCTATCAGGCAAGCGCGTTTGCAAGCAGGAGGGAGCGAGACATGACCGAAGGAAGTTCCCCGCGCTCGCCTGCGCCGCGGCGCGGGGACTATGCCGTCGTGGACGGCTCGCGCGGGCCGCGCCGCGATTTCAGGATCACGGCCGGTTTGCGCGAGGGTTGGGATGAAGAAGGGCGGACCTACGACGTTTCAGAGGCGGTGCGCACGGCGCGGGCCTGGATGAGCCGCCGGGTGGGGGCCGGACTGCCGGCGCTTTCCGGCATGTTCACCCGCGCCGAGGTGACCTATGCCTGGCCCCGTCCGGACGGCTCGGCCGGCTCCGGCCGCGAACCGGTTGCGGTGTTCACCGGCGAGGCCGTGCATGCCTATCTAGGGCATCTGCCCGACCAGGAGATCGAGGCGATGCTGAACGAGCTTGCGGTCGAGCTCGGCGCCGCCCTAGGGCAGGAACGGCTTTACGTGGCGTTTTGCGACCGGACCTGGATTCTCGACGCCGGCGAGCGCGAAGGCTAGCGGCGGCCGGGCGCCGCGCCCGCCCCGCGTTGGACGTGGCCGCGAGGCTGACGTCGCGCCAAATGCGTTCGCACGCTGCGTGTTGAGTTGGTGTGAGGCTCAAGGATGACCGGCTACAATCCGAACGAAGGCAAATGTTGCGACGCAATTATTCGCCACATTGAGGCGCGCGCCGGCAGCATAAGACAGGATCTTCAATTACCTGAACGACAGGGGCATTCTGCTCCGGTAGAGCTGACATGCACGCTCGGCGATCGTCTTTTTGCATTCGAGCACACTCGCATTGAGCCGTTTGAAGGCCACATCCGATTGCAGGCAGAGGCACCGCGGCATTTCCGACCGGTCATGGAAAGGCTTGCGGGTGTTCTACCGCAAACCGAGGACTTCGAATTAATGATCCCTGCCGGAGCCACAGCCGGTTTGCACGACCGCGATCTTCTACGGATTCAGACGGCTCTTGTAAACTGGATCAGTGAGATTGCCCCCACTTTACCAATTGCGCCTCTAGGGCGATACCTTACGCCCATCCAAAAAGTAACGCTCCCGGAAGTGCCGTTCGAAGTGTCACTTCATCGGCACGGAAAATTAGGACGAGCCGGGCGCTTTTCGATAAGTCACCTGGTGGACGGCGGGAATAAAGAAGCAGCAAGACAGCAGAGAATTCAGCGTGCGTGCGAGAAAAAATTCGGCAAGCTTGCAGCTTGGAAAAACAGTAAAGGTGCGAGAACGGTTCTCGTCCTTGAAGATATCGACATCCAATTGACTAACGCCGAAGATGTCGCCAAGGCGGTTCTCGCTGCCGAATGCGTCGACTCGAATAAGCCCGACGAAATATACCTCGTGACGACGTGTTGTGATCCGTGGTGGTGTTGGTGCATCCGTATCGTCGATAGGACATTCTTCGACTTTGACGATCCCGACGAGCGCGCGTGGGAAGTCGCGCCTACTGCCCTGGTGGATTTGATGAAGGGCTAATGGCCCATTTGTGCAAATAAGAATTTCGCATCACCACCACGCAACAGGTGCTTACGGTGCTACTTACGTCCCAAAGTCAATAATACCAAAATGTCTCACGTGAAACACTTTGGGACGATTGCCCCCAGCCGATACAATGCGCAATACGAGACCTTCCCCGTGAGCGGCGGCCGCGAGATTGACGATGGCGCCTTTGGCAGCGAAATTGTCTTGGGATGCCTCGCCCAAAACTTCGGCGAGTGCCCCGCCAAGGCATGGCCGTCACGTCGATTTTTCGACCGGTGACCTGTCGTAAGGAAAGCCCAATGACTGGAGTGCAAGACGGCTCCGAAACCCTTCGCCACAAGCAAAAAATGGCAAAGCGCAAAGCCGCGCAGGACGCCGAGGTCGCCGCCAAGACGATAACTAAAAAAGGCCTCCTCATCGTCCATACCGGCAAGGGCAAGGGCAAATCGACGGCGGCTTTCGGGCTTTTGCTGCGGGCGCTCGGCCATGAGTGGCCTTGCGGCGTCGTGCAATTCATCAAGGGCGCCTGGGACACCGGCGAACGCCGGGCGCTCGCCCGTTTCGAAGATCTGCTCTCGTGGCACACGATGGGCGAGGGCTTTACCTGGGAGACGCAGGATCGCGCCCGCGACATGGCAGCCGCCGAAGCTGCTTGGGCGAAGGCGCGAGAGCTGATCGCCGATCCCAAAATAAAACTTGTCGTCCTCGACGAATTGAATATCGCCTTGCGCTACGATTATCTTTCCGTAGCCGAGGTCGTCGCTGCGCTGCGCGCCCGCAGGCCCAACCTCCACGTTATTGTCACCGGCCGCAATGCGGCGCCCGAAATGCTGGAAGCCGCCGATCTCGTGACCGAGATGGGTCTTGTAAAGCATCACTTCGCGGCGGGTGTGAAGGCGCAAGAGGGAATCGAGTTCTGAGCATGAAGCGGCGGGCCAAGACCTTGATGCTGCAAGGCACCGGCTCCGGCGTGGGCAAGTCGCTGCTTGTCGCGGGGCTGTGCCGCGCCTATCGCAATCGCGGGCTCAAAGTGTGCCCGTTCAAGCCGCAGAACATGTCGAACAACGCCGCGGTGACGCCGGATGGCGGCGAAATCGGCCGCGCCCAGGCGACTCAGGCAAGAGCATGCGGCGTAGCGCCAAGCGTCGACATGAACCCTATCCTCTTAAAGCCGCACAGCGAGCATGGCGCACAGATCGTTCTGCGCGGCAAGGTGATAGGCCAGACGCATGCTCGAGAGTACCAAGACCTGAAACTGGAGCTTCTGCCGGCCGTGCTCGACAGTTTTGCAAGACTTTGCGAAGACGCCGATCTTGTCCTCGTCGAAGGCGCGGGGAGTGCTTCGGAAATCAATCTGCGCCAAAACGATATCGCCAATATGGGCTTTGCCCGCGCCGCCAAAATTCCGGTGATTTTGGCTGGTGATATCGATCGAGGTGGCGTCATCGCCCAGATCGTTGGCACCAAGGCCGTGCTCGAACCGGCCGACGCGAAAATGATCGCGGGGTTTCTGGTCAACAAGTTTCGCGGCGATCCGGCCCTGTTTGCGAATGGCATGCGAAGGATCGAGGATTTGACCGGCTGGCCGGGCCTTGGGCTTATTCCTTTTTGCGCGGAAGCGGCGCGTTTGCCGGAGGAGGACTCGCTGGCACTTTCCACGCCAAGGCCGCCGCGCGCAGGGCCGATCACGATTGCCGTCCCGGTCCTGCCGAGCATCGCCAATTTCGACGATCTCGATCCTTTTTATTTGGAGAGCGAGGTCCGAGTTGTCATGGTCAAAAGCGGCGAGACACTGCCCGCCGAGGCGGCGCTCGTCATTCTGCCCGGCTCGAAAACGACGATCGCCGGTCTTGAAGCTTTCCGGCGCGAAGGGTGGGATATCGATCTTTTCGCGCACTTTCGGCGCGGCGGCCATGTGTTCGGCTTTTGCGGCGGCTATCAGATGCTTGGCCGAGCCATCCGCGATCCGGACGGCGTCGAGGGCACTCCGGGCGAGGCGGCGGGGCTCGGCCTGCTCGACATTGAAACAGATCTTCTAGGCGACAAAGTGCTTGCGCCGGTGCAAGGCACAGGGGCGCAGAACGGCGTTCCTTTCTGCGGCTATGAAATGCATGTCGGCCGCAGTTTCGGGCCGGATTGCGCGCGGCCCGTGCTGCGTTTCGCCGATGGGCGCGGCGACGGCGCGACGTCGGCCAATGGTCTTGTGAGCGGCTGCTATGTGCATGGGCTTTTCACTGACGCCGCGCAACGAAGCGCGCTGCTCGCCCGCCTCGGGGGCAAGGGTTCGGGCGTCTCCTATGACGAGTCTCTCGAAGCGGCGCTCGACGCGGTCGCCTCACATCTCGAAACGTACATCGACCTCGACCGGCTTCTCACGCTTGCGCGATAACAAGCGCCATGAGCACCAAAGCCGCCCAATCGACGCCGCAGGCAATTCGATAGAGGGCGCGCGCGCACTTTATGTCTCCGGCGGAAGCCTCCCTGCCCGAGCCGATCCAGGCGTCGTCGATCTTGACTTCGCCATAAACTCGCGGACCGCCGAGCCGCAAGCCGAGTGCGCCCGCGAATGCCGCCTCGGGCCAACCGGCATTGGGAGAAGGGTGTCCGCGCGCGCCGCGCAGCATGGTGCGCCACGCGGCCTGGGGCGAAGCTCCTGGTGCGATGAAAGCGGCAATCACGACTATAAGGGCGGAGAGCCGGGCGGGACAAAAGTTGACGAGATCGTCGAGTTTCGCCGCGGCGAAGCCGAAAGCCTCATGCCGTTGCGTCCGGTGGCCGATCATGCTGTCGGCGGTGTTGATGGCCTTGTAGCAAACGCCACCAGGCAGCC
>JBOHJU010000067.1:0-10735 GCA_050728755.1 Methylocella sp. | reverse complement strand
GTTTTGCACAAAGCCGCGTCCATCTTGCATGAAGGCCGGATTGAGACTGCGTTCCAGCGTCACCGAACCGACCCAGGCCATCAGCAGTGCCGGCGCAGCGGCAATAATCGAAAAAAGTCCAACGATGCGAATATGCAGTTCCGCGCCGGCGACGCCTGCCCGGCGCGCCTTGAAAAGTGCATAGGCCTCGGCGAGGACAAAACCGAAAACGAGGAGGATGCCAAGGATATTGGCGGCAAACAGCCCCAAAACAACGGAATCTGTCGGCGCGATCGGCGTGTAGCCGGAAAAAATTAGAAAACTGACGAGCCCGATGAAGAGGGCAAGAATAACGGCAACAGGGCCGAACCGGGCCGTAAATCTGGGATGGCTATTTTTTCCGCCCGAAGCCCGCGGCGATATTTTTTGATTAGCCATGGTCGCCGGCAAAAAGTCATGGATGGGTCAGGCACCGTGCGCGATAACAAACGAGGTGAGCCCCGTTGCCATAATATCACGCTGTTGCAAGATTGCGACATTTCGGGGGCCGGGCTCATCGTCCATCGTGAAGCCGGCGAGGGCCGCAATCATCCGCAGGCGATCACCATAAAAATGAGATAAGAACGTGTAATAGCTGATTGATTTAATTACCTTGTTTGAAATTAGCGCATCGCCTTCTCCAACCGTGGCGTCACGGCGAGCGAGGGGGTGACGCGAATGGTGCTTGGATTTAACGGAGCCTTGGCGCTGTCATATTACCGGCCGCGGCGGTGCAACCCCGGGGGCCGACGCAGACCCTCCGCCGGCCGCGCACAAAATACTGGCGACGCCTTAGCGCGAGAGACAAATCGATGCTGCCAAGAAAGCGGCGTGAGGCGAGCCGCTCGCGCGAACTCGCCCCACTTCTCATCCGCAAATTCGACGCGGTCGTTCGATATGATTCGAATATCGGAATCGCCGTGACCTATGCCTCTTCCCCGTATATGGCCATATCGCCGATCTGCAGAGTTTTCTCGTCCATCCTCAGCGCAACGAAGGTTCCGATCACTTTGAGAA
This sequence comes from Methylocella sp., assembly GCA_050728755.1. Lineage (GTDB taxonomy): Bacteria > Pseudomonadota > Alphaproteobacteria > Rhizobiales > Beijerinckiaceae > Methylocapsa. The sequence continues at coordinate 9,700 of JBOHJU010000067.1, read as the reverse complement.
TGATGAAGGTCGCGATTGCGTTATACACGATGATAGAGATCGCGGCTATTACCTGGTATTTGAACTGCGTGAAATTGCCATAGTACCAGCCCGTGGCGTTGATGCCCGGCGCGTCCTTGTCGGTGCCTATGTAGAGAAGCATGTTGGGGTCGGCGAGCACGCCGGTCAAGAGACCGCCCATGAGTCCTGCCACGCCGTGGGTCGAGAAGACGCTGAGCGTGTCGTCGACCTTATTCATAAGCGCCGACGTCTGCAACTTGTTCGCGCTTAACCAGGGAATGATGCCGGCGCAGATGCCGATAATGATGGCACCATAGCCGTTGACGTAACCGGCCGCGGGCGTGATCCCGACGAGGCCGGCGATCATGCCGTTGATGGCGCCGACCATCGACGGCTTGCCGCTGAACATCGTGTCCATGATCGTCCAGACCAAGAGCGCAGTCGCGGTCGCGACATTGGTGTTGAGCACGGCCGCGCCCGCATTCGCGTTGGCGAAGTAGGGATCGCCGCCGTTGAAGCCGTTCCAGCCGAGCCACAGGATGCCCGCCCCTGCCAACGCTACCAGGAGATTATTGGGCGGGGAGCTGTCCCGGTCGGCCTGCAGCCGTGGGCCGATCACCGCGGCCGCCACGAAGCCCGACGTACCGGCGGCAAGATGGATCACGTAGCCGCCGGAAAAGTCGACGGCCCCCATCGTCGCAAGCCAGCCGCCGCCCCACAAGCTGAAGGCGCCGACCGTATAGACCAAGGTCATCCAGACCGGGCAGAAAATCACCCACGCCTTAAAGCTCATCCGCCCGAGCACCGAGCCGGCCAGAATGATCACCGTGATCGCGGCGAAGACGAATTGAAAGAAGACCAGCGTGGCCATCGGGAAGGTGAGGTCAGGCATACCGGAAGCCGCCGCGGGCACGATCGCCGGAGCCAATTCGTATGCCGCTGAGGCCACCGGTCCGGGTTTACCCACAAAGCCATATTTGAACCACTGCTCGCCGAAGCCCATGTTGTAGGCCCACAGCAGCCAGACCAGCAGCACCGAACAGAAGGCGTACATCGACATGTAGGCGGAATTGATCGCCCATTTCTTCTTGACGATGCCGCCATAGAGGATGGTGAGGCCCGGAAGGCTCTGCAACCCGACAAAAGTTGCAGCCGCGAGCTGCCAGGCGTTGTTGCCAGAATTTAACCACTCTGGTGAGGGCAGAAGCATGTCGTTTCTCCTCCGTCAGGTCGGTTCCGACCGATTGAATTTTGAGGGGCGTGATGCTTTTGTCGTTTGATCTTGGCAACCCTCGCGCTCAACATTGCCGCGAGCAGCAGAATTCTGACCAAAGTCCTGGTTCGACGCACCCCATCAAACGTTCCAGCAAAAGCCGCGCCAACAGCCCGAAAGATTGTGCGTTAGAGCATGTCCCGAAAAAGTTGCTCGACTTTTTCGATCAGGACATGCTCCAACTCTTTGATTTTGAGCGAGTCCTTATCGATCAAATGATTCCATTTGATCGGGACGCGCTCTAGAGTTCCGCTCCGAGCGGGCAAGCTTGGTGAGCCAGCGTGATCTTGCGTTGCAGCATGGGATAAGAGGACAGAGGATAGGATCGAACTTCTTTTCATTCCTGATTGACTAAAATTTAGGCAAATCGCCTAGAATTTCAGCAACCGGACGACCGCGCTCCCGCTGCTTTGCATCGCCGCGCATCCGCTCCCCACGGCGGCGGAGAGGCTGATCGTCCAGCACCGCGCGTTGTTTGGTCTCCCAACCGGCATGGCGAACCTTTGTCTACGCAATGCGTCGCCGGCGTCAGTCGATACGGCATGTATGGTGGGTGGCATAGCCGCCGGTGCTCGAGGCATTGAGGAACGTCAGCGCGCCGGATGCACGATCCAGGTAGTAGTGGCCGCCGTGCAAAGTGTCGTGCCAGGTGATTTGGCTCTCGGTGATCCCGGCCGGAAACGAGTCGGCGGTGCTGCGGCCGAAGTCGACTTTGACCTCCCACGTCGAACCACTTTGTCGGATTGGTGCATCGAAAGGTAGCGGCCGCCGTGTGTGCGGAGTCCCCGCCGCACGCCGCGGTCGAAATGGCGGCGGCGGCGGCGAAACTCAAAGTCCGGGCAATTCTCATCGCAGTTCCTTCGCCGGTCAGATCATCCAAAGGGGGCCCGATGGCATTGGCTTGCCGGGGCGCCTAGCGCGGCGGGCGCATCCACCTGACGTCGAGATCGCGGACCTTCTTGCGCAATGTGTTCCGGTTCAGCCCCAAAAGTTCGGCGGCCTTGATCTGATTGCCGCGGGTCGCGGCGAGCGCCGCGGAAATCAACGGATATTCGATCTCCCGCAAAATTCTGTAATAGAGTCCGGGGGGCGGCAGTCCCGCGCCGTGCTCGTGGAAAAGCTCGGCGAGATGCCGCTCCATCGCGCCGGCAAGCGTCGGGCGCCGCTTCGGGTCCCCCGACTGCCCGTTCTTCGGAGCGGACGCCGCCGAACAAAGCGGCGTGATTGCCGGCGGATCAGCTCTAAGTTCCATGTCCACCAATTCCGCCGTGACGGCTTCTTGCGGGTAAAGCGCGGCGAGCCGGCGGGTGAGATTTTCGAGTTCCCTGATGTTGCCTGGCCAGCGATAGCGCTTGAGGCGTTCGAGGGCATCTGGTTCAATACGTTTGAGGGGCAAGCCTTCGGCGGCGGCGAGCACGAAGAAATGTTGCGCGAGATCGCCGATATCCTCGACGCGTTCGCGCAACGGCGGCAACCGCAAGGGGACGACGTTCAAACGGAAAAACAAATCCTCGCGGAAGCGGGCTTGGCGGATCAGCCCGCCCAAATCCTGATTGGTCGCGGCGATGATGCGGACGTTTGTCTTGATGGCGCGGCGGCCGCCGACCGTGGCATATTCGCCTTGCTGCAGCACGCGCAGAAGCCTAGTCTGCGCCTCCATCGGCATGTCGCCGATCTCATCGAGGAAAAGGGTGCCTCCCTCCGCTTGCTCGAAGCGCCCGGCCGAACGCTGATTGGCGCCAGTGAACGCCCCTTTTTCGTGGCCGAACAATTCGCTCTCGATCAGATCGCGGGGAATTGCGGCCATGTTGATGGCGACGAAGGGGCCTCTCTTGCGTTTGCCGTAGTCATGCAGCGCGCGCGCGACAAGTTCTTTGCCGGTGCCGGATTCGCCGGTGATCATGACCGTGAGATCGGTCTGCATGAGGCGCGCCAAGGCACGGTAGATTTCCTGCATCGCGGGAGAGCGCCCCACAAGAGGCATCCCCTCCAGCTCCGCGCTCGGCGCGGCGCGGATGCGATTTTTTGGCTCGCTCATCGCACGCCCGACAATCGAAACCAGTTCCCGCAAGTCGAAAGGCTTCGGCAGATAATCATAGGCGCCACGCTCGGACGCCTTGATCGCGGTCATAAATGTATTCAGCGCGCTCATGACGATGATCGGCAGATTCGGCCGCAGTTTTTTCATCTTCGGCAGAAGCTCGAAGGCATTTTCATCCGGCATGACGACATCGGTAATGACGAGATCGCCTTCGCCCGCCTGAACCCATAGCCAAAGGGTGGCCGCGTTCCCGGTCGTGCGCACGTCGTAGCCTGCGCGCGATAAGGCCTGGCTGAGGACTGTCTGAATCGCTGCATCGTCGTCGGCGACGAGGATGGTCCCAGTCGGCATCAATCTGCCCTTTCCTAGGGGCGGAAAACCTGCTCGCACGTACCGCAATCGAACGTCTTGCTTGGGGTTCCCTAGCTCCGGCGAGCGTTAGCCGTGCTTTACGCCCTGGCCGGCGCATACATGGGCATGAGAACCCGGAACGTCGTGCGGCGGGGAAAGGATTCGCATTCGATGGTACCGCCGTGGTCGCCAACAATCTTAGCGACCAAAGCAAGCCCCAGGCCAGTTCCGGCCGCTTTCGTGGTGACGAAGGGATCGTACAGATAGGGCAACAATTCCGGCGCGACGCCGGGGCCATTGTCACGCACGCAAAATTCAAGCGGGAGGCTCACCGGGGCCTTCGCCCCGGGAAGTTGCAGGCGCACGCCGGGCCGGAAGGCAGTTGTTAATTCGATCTCGCCGTCGCCGCGCGATTCGCCGATCGCTTCGGCGGCGTTTTTGACCAGATTCAGGAAGATCTGAATAAGCTGATCCTTATTGCCAAGAACCGCGGGAAGCGAGGGATCGTAGTTTTCGTGAAAGCGGATGTGGCGCGCGAACCCGGCCTGGGACACTTTCTTGACGTGGTCGAGTACGGCATGGATATTGACTTTTTCGCGCCCGGCTGGCCGCGCTTCCGAAAATGCGCTCATCCGGTCGACAAGTGTCACGATCCGGTCGGTCTCCTCGCAAATCAGCCTGGTCAGGGCGCGATCGGCGTCGTTCGCTTCCGCTTCGAGAAGTTGCGCGGCCCCTCTGATACCAGACAGCGGGTTCTTGATTTCGTGGGCGAGCACGGACGCCATCGCGGCGACCGAACGCCCGGCGCCCTGATGGCTGAGTTGCCGGTCGATTTTTTCGGAGAGAGCGCGCTCCTGCAACATGATAACGACACCGCCCGCGGGTTCCTGCAGCGGCGTCACGAAAATATCGACGAGCCGGCCGCTTCCCGGTTTTGCCAAGTTGAGATCGACTCGATATTCATTAATCGCCGCGCCACGGGACTGCACCTGCTCGACGAGGGACAGGAGCGGCGAGAAGACCACGACAAGATTGGCAAGTCTCTGTTGCGAAAGGGAAGTCCGGCTCATCCCGAAAAACGCTTCGGCGGCGGAGTTGGCTTCGGCTATCGAACCGTCCGGCCGGAGGGCGACAACCGGATGCGGGAGAGCATTCAAAAGTCTGGCCGGGTCGTATCCGGCGGGGGTAATCCTGGCCGGCGGCGATCCTTGCGATGCGAAAGACTTGCTCATGCCGCCTCCGTCAACGGAGGAGAGTCGAATAATTGGCAAAGGGTGGATCGCACAGCGCTGGGGCACCCGAGCCTGACCAGACGCTGGCGCAGGGGAGCGCCATCGATGACGCCCGCCCGCTCGGCATAAGCGGCGAGATGCTTGCGCGCATGGCGCAAGCCCTGCAAAGGACCAAACATTTGAAGCAGCGTCTCGTAATGTTCGACCGCCGCGCTTTTGCGCTCGGCCGGCGGCGGTTCGGCGCGGGCCTTGCCATGCGCCAGATAATAGGCGACATCGCCAACGAACCAGGGCCGCCCGATCGCGGACCGGCCGATCATCACGGCGTCCGCGCCGGATTGCGCCAATATCGCCGCCGCGTCCGCAAGGCTCGCACAATCCCCATTCGCGACAACCGGTATCGAAACCGCCTGCTTCACCTTGCCGATCGCAGTCCAGTCCGCCTGAGCTGAATAGAACTGGCAACGGGTGCGGCCGTGAACGGTTAGAATGGCGATCCCTTCCGCCTCGGCCAGCCGGCCGAGTTCCGGAGCATCCAGCGATTGGGCATCCCAGCCGAGCCGCATTTTGAGCGTGACCGGTATGCGCACGGCCGCGACCGTGGCGCGAATGAGCGAGACGGCAAGACCAAGGTCACGCATCAAATGCGATCCGGCATAGCCGTTGGTGACCCTTTTTGCCGGGCAGCCCATGTTGATGTCGATCATCGCGGCGCCGGCGTCCTGCCCAAGGCGCGCCGCCTCCGCCATGACATAAGGGTTGCGGCCGGCGATCTGCACCACATGGACCCCCGTGCCCGCGCCCTCTGCTTTGAGGCGGCTCGCAGCATCGCCGCGGGCGTAAAGATCCGCGGCAATGATCTCGGTAACCGTGAGAGAGGCGCCGAATCTGCTTGCCAGCCGACGCATGCCGGGATCGGTCACACCCGCCATCGGCGCGAGGAACGCACGCCCCTCGAGCCGCACTGCGCCAATGCTGAGTGGGACGCCGATGGGATTGCCTAAATTTCCGGCACCGCAGGTCATGCCCACATTGTAGCCATTTGTTGCAATGCGGCAAAGCGAAATTGCCTATTTGAACATCATAATATGAGAAAAATTGACGTCGGCCGCAACCCGAATGAGGAATAAGCAATATCATCGCGTCCGGGACAAGCCGGGAATTCATGTACACAGCGCCGGAATTGGCAGTTGTCGTCGTCGCGGCCGGGCGAGGGTCGCGCGCGGGGGGACGGATTCCCAAGCAATACAAAAACCTGGCGGGCAGGCCGTTGCTCGCGCATACATTGAGCGCCTTGATCCGGGCGGCCCCTGGCGCAACAATTCTCCCCGTTATTCACAGCGACGATCTCGATCTTTATCAAAACAGCTCGGCCTCCTTCGAGGCAAGCGTCGGCCTGGCGCAGCCGGTGTTTGGCGGGACGACGCGGCAAGCAAGTGTCCGCCTGGGGCTGGAGGCGCTTGCCGGGCAACAATCAAGGCCAAATATCGTTCTAATTCATGATGCTGCACGACCATTTGTAAGTGATGCATTAATTAATCGGGCAGTCGCCGCCGCAATAACAACCGGCGCCGCCGTTCCCGCCGTGACGCTCGCCGAGACAATCAAGGAAATTGATGCGGACAGCAATGTCGCCGCGACCCTGCCGCGGGCCCGGCTGCGCGCGGTGCAGACACCGCAGGCGTTTCGCTTCGATCTAATATTGGACGCCCATCGAAACGCCGCCGCGAGGGGAATTTTGGAGCTTACCGACGACGCCGCCGTCGCCGAATGGGCCGGCCACCGTGTGCGTGTCTTTGCTGGAGAGGTCTCAAACATGAAGGTTACGACCGACAAGGATCTGGCAATCGCCGAGGCGAGGCTGCTTGGCGATCTGGCCGACATCCGGACCGGGCAAGGCTGCGATGTGCACGCGTTCGGCCCCGGCGCCCATGTCTGGCTTGGAGGGCTAAAAATAGCGCATGATCATGGTCTTATTGGCCATTCCGACGCCGATGTCTTAACTCACGCGATCACCGATGCCTTGCTTGGCGCTTTGGCGGACGGCGATATCGGCAGCCATTTTCCGCCGAGCGACCCGCAATGGCGCGGCGCGGCGTCGCGGATTTTCCTTGCCGCAGCGGCCGCGAAGGTGCGTGCGCGCGGCGGCGTCATTGCCCACATCGACGCCACCCTCGTCTGCGAAAGACCGAAGCTCGGACCGCACCGCGATGCGATCCGGGCCAGCATCGCGGAAATTGCGGAAGTTCCGCTTGACCGCGTCGCGCTCAAGGCAACGACAGCCGAGGGTTTGGGGTTTACCGGGCGCGAGGAAGGCATCGCGGCGCTTGCCATCGCAACCATCCGCTTGCCGCTTTAATGCAAGCCTCAGGAAGAATCGGCCGCCTCTTTGAGTACCCGGCACGCGCCAATCGTGCGCCGGCGCGGTTCCTGCCGGCGTTTGCACGCGGTGGCAAAAAACGCCAGTTGGAGAGAGGGCGTTCATTCGTCCTTACGCGAGCGCTGACACATGGCAATTGTTCGAATCCGGGATCATTGCCTGCAACGAGCCCACATCCAAGCAGATGAAGTTCGTGGTGCCCATTCTGGCCGAGCTTTTTTTTGCTAAGCTATTGATCCCACAAAGTTTTACGATGGTGGGCCGGGCAGGATTCGAACCTGCAACCAGACCGTTATGAGCGGCCGGCTCTAACCGTTGAGCTACCGGCCCGGCCAGCCTCGATCGAGGCCGCGTCCCAGCTCCGGCCGCGCTCCCCCGGGGCCCCCTCGAATACCGCTATTCAATCCAAACAGAGAAATTCGGGCCGGCCCCCGCGATCGCTTCGCATGGAATCTGGGATAACACAACGCCGCGCGCATTAGACTCATATTGCGGCGCGAAGCAATGGCCGTGGCAAACCCGCCTACAACGAAGGAAGCCGTCTAACGTGGCGCCTTTTTCGCCAAAATGCGCTGCAGCGTGCGCCGGTGCATGCTGAGGCGGCGCGCCGTTTCCGAAACATTGCGGCCGCAGAGCTCGTAAATCCTTTGAATATGTTCCCACCGCACCCGATCGGCCGACATCGGATTTTCCGGGACTTCGGCCTTGTCGTGGCGGGTGGCCATGAGAGCATTGAAAATTTCGTCGGCATCGACCGGCTTGGCCAGATAATCGAAAGCCCCGAGCTTCACGGCGGTCACCGCAGTTACGATATTGCCATAGCCGGTCAGGATGATGCCCCGCGCGTCCGGGCGCCTCGCCTTCAATTCGCGGATCACATCGAGCCCATTGCCGTCGGCAAGCCGCATGTCGATGACCGCGAAGGCGGGACCGCCTTCGCCGATCGCCGCGAGACCTTCGGCGACCGAGTGTGCGGCGGTCACGGTAAAGCCGTGCGTCTCCATGCTGCGGCAAAGGCGAGTCAAGAAGGTATTGTCGTCATCGACGATCAAGAGCGAACGATCCGGCCCGAAACCGCCCCGCACACTGTGATCTTCGCTCGGGTTTCCCGCATTAATAGGCTCGGGGGGCGCGTTTTTCATTGCCAGTCGCCTTGCGTGAGCAATTTTCAGGATATGACACGGCAAAGCATAAGAGAATCGACAAATCTTCCGCGTCGTCCCGTGAAAATGCCTTGTCTTAAGAGCGCGGCTGGAGTTCGGCCGCGGTATGGGCCGCGATCCCGCCGGCCAATAATCCTTTGGCCCCGCGCTCGAATGCCGCCCTTTCCCACAAAATCGTAACCGCGGCGCCAGTCGCGGGGGGCGCGCGATTCTCGGTCTTAACGATCGCGCCGGAGCGTTCCAGCAGGGTCTTGGCGATGAACAAGCCAAGCCCCAGCCCAGCTCGTTCTTCCGTTTTGGCGCGCCTGTCGTTTTTGGTTGTTACATAAGGCTCACCCACCCGGCCAACAACATCGGGAGAAAAACCGGGGCCGTCGTCTTCGATGATCATTGTGACCCATGCCGCATTCCATTTCGCCCCGATCCGGACTGCAGAAGCGGCGAAGTCTACCGCGTTTTCGATCAGATTGCCGAGTCCATACAATATCCCAGGGTTCCGCAGGCATGCCGGTTCTGGCCCTTGCCCATCCTCGACAACTGAAATGTGAACTCCGAATTCGCGGTGCGGACCGGCAACCTCCTCGATCAGCAGACTCAAACTCATTTCATCGAGAATATTGCCGTCTTCGCCGCCAAGCGAGGCGAGCTTGCCTAAGATGGCGCGGCAGCGGTCGGTCTCCTGCGCGAGCAGGGCGACATCCTCTTCGAGGGGATCGCTGGCGGGAAGTTGCTTTTGGAGATCCTTGACGATGAGCGTGATCGTGGCCAGGGGCGTGCCAAGTTCATGCGCCGCCGCCGCCGCCAGCCCGTCGAGCTGGGTTAAGTGCTGCTCACGGGCGATCACGAGTTCGGTCGCGGCCAAAGCGTCGGCGAGTTTTCGCGCCTCTCCAGCAACGCGCGACGCATAGATCGCGATAAAGACCGCGCCAAGTACGATCGCGACCCAAATCCCTGTGTTGTAGATCAAGGGAAGCTGCAGCTGCTCTCCTGGAAACCAAGGCAGCGGGTAATGCCGGAAGGTCAGGGCCGACACCGCGCCGATCACGAGCAAGGTCAAGATCAAAGTTATACGGCCTGACAGCGACACGGCGGAGATCATGATCGGCACAAGATAAAGCATCAAAAAGGGATTTTCGATCCCTCCGGTCAGATAGAGAAGAGCCGTCAACTGAAGGATATCGTAAGCCAGCATCAATGCGGCCGGCAAATCCTCCAGCCGTTCGAGGCGGCCGAAGCGCACCCGCAGGCCGACGTTGAGCC
>JBOHJU010000066.1:0-10779 GCA_050728755.1 Methylocella sp. | reverse complement strand
CCCAAGAAGAATACACGCCTCGCGCTTGGCAATTGCCGCATCTGCCGGATATGACGGGCACGCCGCAAGCCTGGCGTCCTCCGGGCTCGACCTTGGCCGCCAATGCACGTCCGCCTGCGACTGGCGATTACGACGCGTGGACGCCGGAAGGCTGAGGTTGGAGCTTGACCGATGGGCGGAGGCGTCCATGCAATCTTGCGATCGCCGTTGGAATAGGCCCCATTCCGGCCGGACTTTCGTGTTGGTCTTGGCGGATACTCACAATTTGCGGATACAAGAGCAAGACGGTTCCCGATGATTCGATGTTTGTTGAAGCAGCTTGCCGCCCCAGCAATTTTCGCCGGGGCCTGCGCCATTTCCGCCGCAATCGGGATGGGAGCGGCACGCGCGGACAAGATCAAGCATTCGGTCGCGGTCTTTGCCGGATTGGACAAGATCACCGGGCGCACGATTGCCTTTCAAGCCGCGGCCGGCGAAACCGTGCAATTCGGCTCGCTCCAGATCACCGAGCGCGTCTGTTACACGCGCCCCGCCACGGAGGCGCCGCAGACGACCACTTTCGTCGAGGTGGACGAGGTCGATACCGCCAAATACAAGCGGATCTTTACCGGATGGATGTTCGCGGCGAGCCCGGGCCTGCACGGCATCGAGCATCCGATTTACGACATCTGGCTGACCGGTTGCGCAGGCGGGGGCGAAGCCGAGGCGAGCCCGGGGGCGCCAGCCGGGGTGGTGGCGCCAGCTGCGCCAGCCGAGACGCCAGCCGCGCGAGCAAAGGTGGCGCCCGCGCCGCCGGAAAGTCCGCAAATCCCGGCCAAACAAACTTCCCGCCAGCCACGCCGGGGGGAGCCAAGCGAAAATCACGCTCCGGCAAACGGGGAGAAGTTTGGCGAGTCTATGCCAGATCAGCCAAATGCGGAGGTTCCGTCCCTCGGCCCTCCGGTTGAAGTAGGGCCGCCGCCGGGTTTCATTCCGGCTCCGCACGGGAAGCGGCGCCCGCCCGTCCAACGATACTATCCAGCGCCGCCGGCGCCCATTCCCGATCCCGCTGGCGACGGTTTCTAAGTCGAAACCGAAGCGGCCGAGATCGCCCTTCAGGAAGGCTTCGATCCGGCCGGTTCGCCGCGCCGCCTGCGTCGGTGCGACCGAAAATAAGCGCGGACAACATCAGAAGCGAGTTGGCGTCCATCTTCCGTGCCAACTCCATATACCGGGAAAATCCATGTTTCTGCAGGCGCTCATGCGCACCAAGTCCATCGAGCAACTCCAATCCGAGCTCGGCGGGGCGGGACAGTTTCGCCGCGTGCTTGGCCTGTGGCAACTCACCGCTATCGGCCTTGGCGGACTTATCGGGGCCGGTATCTTTGTGCTCACAGGGGTCGTGGCCGCCACCCAAGCGGGGCCGGCCGTGTCGCTGTCATTCGTGATCGCAGGCATCGCCAGCGCAGCCGCCGCCCTTTGCTACGCCGAGTTTGCCGGTATGATCCCCGTCGCCGGCAGCGCCTACACCTATGGATACGCGACGCTCGGCGAACTCATTGCGTGGGTGATAGGCTGGGATCTGCTGCTCGAATATACGTTGGTGGCCGCCGTCGTATCGATCGGCTGGTCGGGCTATTTGCAAGCCCTGCTCAGTCAGCTGGGCGTGATGCTCCCGAGCTGGGCAATGGGCGCGGCAGGAACGGGCGAAGGCCACGTCTTGGATCTCCCCGCGATGCTGGGGAGCCTCGCGGTCGCGGGCCTCTTAACGCTGCGCATCGAATGGGGTGCACGCTTCAACACGGCCATGGTGATCATCAAGATCGCCGCGGTTCTCCTCGTCATTGCCGCCGGTCTGCCTCATGTGCGCACCGCCAACTGGCATCCCTTTATGCCTTACGGCTTCGGCGGCGTGGCCGAGGGAGCGGCCGTCGTTTTCTTTGCCGTCTTCGGCTACGATACCCTGACCACCGCTGCCGAAGAGGCTCGCGACCCGCAGCACCAGCTCCCCCGCGCTGTTCTGCTGTCGCTCGCTGTCTCACTTGTGCTCTACGTCGCGATGTCCTTGGTGCTCACCGGCGTGGTATGCTACGACACTCTAAACGGCGCCGCTCCGGTTGCGGCTGCGTTCACGGCGATTGGCCTGCCTTGGGTCACGCTCATCGTGTCCGCGGCGGCCGTGGCGGGCATCGCCAGCGTCATGCTCGCCTTCCTGCTCGGCTGTGCCCGCATCTGGTTCGCGATGAGCCGCGACGGGCTGCTTCCGGCGTGGTTCGCGCAAGCGCACAAGCGGTTCCGCACGCCGCACCGCCCGACGTTGATTGCGGGAGGACTCACCGCCCTCGTCGCGGGTTTCTTCCCGATCAAGGCGGTTGCCGAATTGGTGAACATCGGAACACTGACCGCTTTTGTGATTGTTTGCCTCGCGGTCATCGTGCTCCGGCGGACAAAGCCCGGCGTCCGGCGGACCTTCCGCACGCCCCTCGTCCCCTGGATACCCCTTACCGGCATCGGATTTTCCCTGTGGCTGCAGTCAAAGCTCCCTGCCGTCGCCTGGGAACTGTTTGTCGTATGGATGGGGCTCGGCCTTTTGTTCTACTTCTCGTACGGCCGCCGCCACAGCGTTCTCGCACAAAGGGAAAGCGTGTCTATCGAAGCCTAATCGATGAGCGGCGCACGACGCCAGTAGGAAGTGTTTTTTCATCTTCGCACGAAGCACGGCGCAGTTCTTCGCCGCACCTTCGCTTTCGAGCGCGCGCACCATAAGTTCCAATTAAGTGATATGCAGGTCTCTTGCGCTTTGGTCTTTGTTGCTATCGGGCACTGGGACCCCTGGGCAGCGGAGTTAACGTGGAAACGGCCGGGGCTACTGTCGCTCCAAATTCAGGCAGCCGTGGCTGCAAGCGTGGCCGCGGCTGGCATGTGGGTAAAACGCCTCGGCTTCGCCCAAGCTGAAGCGGGGTGGCCACGGGTTTCAGCGTCGCCTTACGCGCGTTTGGGCTTGTCCGGCCTTTCGACCGAGGGGCGAAGCAATCGCCCCTCGGAATTCCATGGATGAAGCCGCATAATAAACATCTGCATCGCCAACAAGATCCGCAGCCTGAGGCGTTTACCACCGCGCCGCGAATGTCTCAATTCCTCGCCTTTTCGCGCCGGCGTTCGACCGAGGAAGGGATTTTCAGGCTTTCGCGGTATTTGGCGACCGTGCGCCTGGCAATGTCGATATTGGCTTCCTTCAACCTGACTGCGATTGCGGCGTCGGACAGAATATGCGACGGACTTTCCTGGCCGATCATCTGCCTGATCCGGAACCGCACCGATTCGGCCGAATGCGCGGCGCCGCCGTCATGCGCGGCGATCGAGGCGGTGAAAAAATATTTGAGTTCGAAGAGACCGCGCGGCGTCGCCATATATTTGTTGGAGGTCACCCTCGAAACAGTCGATTCATGCACGCCCACCGCCTCCGCGATCGTCTTGAGATCGAGCGGGCGCAAACATTCGACGCCATGCGTCAAAAATCCATCTTGCTGGCGCACGATTTCGCTGGAAACTTTCAGAATCGTGCGCGCCCTTTGTTCGAGACTTTTTGTCAACCAATTGGCGGTTTGGCGGCAAGCCGAGATAAAATTCCGGTCGGCCTCCTTCCCCGTGCCGACTCGTGCTGTATAGCTGTGATTGACCAGAAGGCGCGGAAGCACGTCCGGGTTGAGTTCGACATTCCATGAGCCGTCGGGCAGCGGCCGCACGATGACATCGGGCAGGACCGGCGCGATCAACCCGCCGCCGAAGGCGCGCCCGGGCTTGGGGTCAAGCCGCCTGATCTCGCCCAGCATGTCGAGAATGTCTTCTTCGTCGACTTTGCAAATCTTGCGCAGCGCCGCGAAATCGCGTTTCGCGAGCAGTTCCAGATGGCCGACGAGCGCTTGCATGGCCGGGTCGAACCGGTCGCGCTCACGCAACTGGATGCCGAGGCATTCGGCGAGATTGCGGGCGCCAACGCCGGAAGGATCGAACCCTTGGATGAGGCGGAGGATGCGTTCGGCCTGTTGCAGCGGCAGATGGAGACGCGCGGCGATCTCGTCGAGCGAACCCGTGAAATAACCGTTCTCGTCGATCGAGTCGATCAAGACCTGGCCGGTCAGCCGGTCCGCCGCCGCGGCCGTGGCGAGCCGCAACTGCATTTCCAGATGATCCTTGAGATTGGCCGACGCCGCGATAGTGGCCTCGAGGTTTGCCGCCGCGCCGTCCCCGGTCCCGCCCGACGGCCCGGGCCACGCGGTTGCCGAGAGACCCAAGCGGCCCATCTCCAAACTGTATTCGCCCGGCGTCGGCGTCCGGCCGTCGTCGAAAGTGTTCGCATATTCGGTGCTAAGGCTCGCCTCGAGGGCCTCGCGGGTCGTAGGCAAAGACGCCGAGCTCCCGTCGGCCTCGGCTGCCTCGCGAAAATCCTCGCCCGGCGAAATCCCGGCGGGATCGGTGCCGCCATTAATGTCCGCGCCATCGAGGCCAGGCGACTCGGGGCTGTCCTCGGCCCGTTCGAGCAACGGGTTGCGTTCGAGCTCCTCCTCAATGAATGCGGTCAAATCGAGATTGGAAAATTGCAGAAGCTTGATGGCTTGTAAAAGTTGCGGCGTCATCACCAGCGACTGACTCTGCCGCATGACGAGCTTAGTGGTAAGAGCCATGTCTCAGTGCAACCCTCAAACTACCGTCGCCAGACCGTGATTAAGCGCGACGGCCCATTGCCGGCCCGTTTCTTGCTTCTGGTTTGCGGGTATAGCACGAAATAAGCTTGCGTCCACAATCGCCCGCTGTGCCGTCTGCAACGCGGCGAGGCGATGCGCAAAGCGGCACGGGATGCGCTCACTCGGTTCTCTGACATTCGATGAAGCCATAGGCGCTCTGGGTGCTCGTCCCAAAGTTGCTCTTCGCGACGAGGTGCAGCGTGGTTGTCACGGTCACGTCGAAGGTCGACGTGTTTATGGGAAATACATCGCCGCTCCCGGTTGTCCACGCTGCAGCCCAGGAAAACATGCTGGCGGGCGCAGCGGGCATCGTATTGGCGGTTGTGCTTATCCCGCCCTGCATGAGAGTGATCGTGGTCGTCGCGCCGGGGATGAAGCCGACGTTGCCATAGCAGCTCCAGTGCCCGGCGGTAATGGAGATCGTGGCAATATCCTTGGCTGTCCCGGACGTAAGCGATATGGCGCTACCGAGGGCTTTCGAGGATTTTTGCATTTCGCCAACCAGCCCTGCACTCTTGGTTGCGCCGTTAACAACGGCAAGCGGCGGCACGAAGGTATTGTCGCCGGCCGCCGAGCTATCCTGCACTTCCGTCGTGACATTCTTCATGGATTGATGTTCGACAAGAACTCCGGCGGTGCCGGGTTGCAGCGCGCCGCCGAAATCCAAATTCGTGAGCTGATTACTGCCGATATGGAGGACCATATTGGACCTGCTTATTCCTGCGGCATTCCAGCCATATCTGCCAGTATACCCAATGGCTTGAGCCCCGTCGCAGCGATTGTTCTCGATACTGGATGCGCCGCCGTTCACCGGTATTGCGATCGTCCAGATATATTGATAGCAAGTTGGAAAGGCCGCATTCGTCACCGCATCGATCGGCGAGAAGAAGAAATAATTCCCGTCCATTTTGACGTGCAGAGCGTTTTGGACGAAGACGCCAGAGGCGTTGACCGCGCCTTCCGAGTTCATAATCTCGGCGTAGTCCGAGAGCCCGTCGAGCGCCCCCTCAAGCAAAATGGCGTATGTGCAAAAAACACAGTCCAGGCTGTCGATTCTGATTCCCTGCCATCCGGTCGCGGTCTGTTGCGGGGCATAGATGCCGATGCCCGCAAAATCAGCGTAGACATTCGAGGCCGTCATAAGGACTGGCGAGTGGGTACCATCGTAAACAAGCGCGCGTGTCCCACTGATAAACGTCGAGCGGTTCCCCTCGTAAGTATACTTGTTGATCTCGACATCCGTGCAGTCGTTCAAATAAATCCCGTTCCGGATGTAATTCCCAGCCACGGTCCCTTGAATTTGCACATCCTTGATCGTGACCGTCGGGGAGGCGGTGCTAATCGATCCCGAGGGAAAGGAAATATAGAAGGCGGCGGTTTGCGCCGGTCCAGTGACGCTTGATATCACCGCGCCGACCTGAACCCGCACATCCTTGATGACAACGTGCTCTTGATTCAGCAACGACGAAGTCAGATTGAAATAGAACATTGATTGGGCATTACTGAGCAAAAGCTTGCAGCCCTGCGTCCCGCCGCCCTGGAGATACACGCTTATGTTCGTGATCGTTACGAGCGACGTGATCTTGAACGTTCCGTTGCATGTCAGAGGCACGCCGCTGTTTAACGCGGCGCTCACCGCCGCCGTATCATCGGTGACTCCATCACCAACCGCGCCAAAGGATTGGAAGCTGCCAACGGGCTTCTGGTTCGCGGCCCATGCCGTCGTTTCGATATTGGTTGAATTATCCGGGGTGGCCGCGGTCGCCGCCGTCGCCCGGAATGTCATGTTTGCCGGCGGGATGTTCAGCCCCGTTCCCGTCAATGCGGCAGGCGATGTATATAGCGGGCCGGTCATGGTCCCGCTTTGGCGTTTCAACGGAACGAATCCCCGCGGGTCTTGCTTATTGCTAAAGTAGGTGTTCCATTGCGCGGCGGTTGGCACCTGGCCATAGATGTGGCCAGGGGCCGATTGGGCTAGCGCCGGCCCTGCGGCGCATATCAATAGTGCCCCGATCAATCTCGCCTTTAATTGCATTGGCCCCCCGCCGATGTTGAGCCAGCCGACTTGCCCGGCAACGTGGCGCAATTCCCGCTTAGATTTGTGTCCGGCAGTGCGACTGGCAGTTCATCTTCAACTTCACCAGTCAGGACATCGACCATGAGCTTTACGTGTTTGTGTCGGGAGGGCGCTTCGGATGATCTGATTGTGCGCCCGAAAACGGAATTCCTGGGCGGTCTTGAACAGCGCCGTCAGAGCCGGAATTCCTTGCCTAGATAGAAGCGGCGCACGTTGGGGTCCTCGACAATCTTGGCCGGAACCCCCTCGATCAACACCCGGCCGGCATGAACGATGTAGGCGCGGTCGATCAGCCCCAAGGTTTCGCGGACATTGTGATCGGTGACGAGAACGCCGATGCCGCGCCGTTTCAGGTGCTGCACAAGCAGCTGAATATCGCCGACGGCGATGGGATCGATCCCGGCGAACGGTTCGTCTAGAAGCATGAAGGACGGGCGTCCCGCCAAGGCGCGCGCGATTTCGCAGCGCCGCCGCTCGCCGCCGGAGAGCGCGATCGAGGGCGCCTTGCGCAAGGATTTGAGGTCGAACTCGTCGAGCAAGGCTTCGAGCTCGCGAGCCCGCTTAAGCTTGTCGGGTTCGATGATTTCAAGGACCGCCCGGATATTGTCCTCGACGTTGAGTCCGCGGAAAATCGAGGCTTCCTGCGGGAGATAGCCGATGCCGAGGCGCGCGCGCCGATACATTGGCAGGCGCGTCACATCGTGCCCGTCGAGTTCGATCTGGCCGCTCTCCGGCCGTATCAGCCCGGTGATCATGTAAAAAAGCGTGGTCTTGCCGGCGCCGTTCGGGCCGAGGAGGCCAACCACCTCGCCGCGCCGCACCATCATGCTCACGTCCTCGACAACCCGGCGGGCCTTGTAGGATTTGCGCAAATGATGAACCGCCAGCACCCCTTGCGCGCTCGTTTCCGGCTCGACTCCGCCCATCTCCTGCCGCGGCATTTCAACGCCGAGATCCATGCGGACATGCGTTGGACGCGCCTCGCCGCCGTGCTCCGCGACAACGGGATCCTCGGCGGATATCCAAGCGCCATCGCCCGCGGGCAGCGCCGTCCGCGGCGCCGTGGCAGGCCGGAACACGCCGTGCAGCTGGGCGAAGGCGGCGAAAGGAAAAAGGGCCAGTCGCGGGCGCAAATTAAAAAGCTCCCTTCGAAATTCCGGCCTGCCAGAGCCTCGCTGCATCTCCATCGAAGCATATTTTCCAGCAAACCAAAACGGGCCTCAAGCCGTGCCGCAAGAGAGTGAAACGAATCAAGCGCTACGGCGGTCCGCGGATAGCGGGAAGTGTCGTCAACCTCCGTTGCCGGCGCAAGCAACCCTGCCCGCTGGCATGGGCATCGCGAGGCCAATCAGCGAGAAGTTTGCCGCGCGGAGCGAAAGCTCCTCGTTAAGGGGACCTTGCCGCGCGATCTGGCTTTTGGGCGCCCTCCGGTCTCGCCGGCCGTGGCTCTTTCGTGTCTCCGGTGCCGCCACTCGGCAGAAACATGCTCCTGACCCGGCCGGTTACCGCCGCCTGACTGGTATTCAGATCATAGATCAATTTATCGCCTTTGGTGACGTTCGGTCCCTGAGTTAATGTCACGTTGCCGATGAGATAGACCTTGTTTTCCGATTTTTCATAGACGCCGCTGTCGCCGGTCCCAATCTGGTCCTTGGAAACAATGGTCACCGGTCCCACCGCTTCCATGCGGCGAATCTGACTCGACGACGACGGGACTCCGGCCGGTGCCGCGGCATCTTTCGGCGTTAGGAAAATATAGAGCCTGCCGGCCTCGAGCTTGCTTTCCCCTTGCGTCGCGACGACGTTGCCGGTGTAGACAAGCTTTTGCTCCTTGTCGAAATAATCCAGCTTGGCGGCGGCGATATTGACGGGATCCTTGGAATTGCCGCCCGGCAGAATCGCGCCGGAGTGCGGCTTTTCCGCGTACGCCGGAAAGCCCGCCGAAGCCATCAAAAGCAAGGCGACAACGGCCAGACCCGAGCGCCCGGTCATTTCTCGCTGTCCGTCAAGGCGCCGGCAGCTTCGGGCTCCCCGGCTCCGGTGTCGATCATCGAGGTCACCTCACCGCCGAACGAGACTTTGTGGCCATTGTCGCTGACGTCCAATTGCTTCGCCGCGATCGTGCCGCCATCGAGAATGACCCAGACCGGCTCCTCGGAGACAAGGCCGCCGGTGTGGAAATCGATCTGCGCGGTTTTCAACCAAATGTCGTAACCCGCGCTATTTTTGATTCGAATGTCGCCTTCCAGTGTCATTTTGTCGTGCAGGCTGTCGTAGACGCCCCGCGCGGCGCTCACCCAGGTTGTTGAGGCGTCCGGCGTCCCGATCTTGGAATCGATGCCGAGGAGTTCGATGATGTGCGGCGCCGTAATGTCTTGAATTCCGGAACGCGCCTTGATCTCAAACGGGCGGCCGTCCGACTGAACCCCGGAGATTTTTGGAAAATCCAGGGTGATTTTCGTGCCGTCAAGCGCGGCCCGGCCGACGGATATGTCGCCTGGCAGGCGCCTTAAGGGGTTCAATAAGGCCACCGCGGAGATGAGCGCGATCGCGAGAAGCGAACCGGCGATCGCAGCGCCGCGAAACAACCGCACCCGCGCCGAATGACGGCGTGCCGCGTTGAAGCCGCCGCGCCAAAGCGCCGGCGTCACGTCGAAACGCACCACGCCGGAGTCCGCCGGGCGAGTGAACTCCCTGCCGATACCGGCCGCGGCGGTGTCCGGCCAGACGAGCTTGGCATTCCCCGGATTTGCCGGGCTGGCGAGGCCAAGGGCGCCATTCGAGGCGACCGCTGGCGCACCCGAGCAGCCTGACGATTTCTTCATTCGCAGAGCTGAGTTCTGAGACAAATGGATCCAAGCTCCGAGCTGCGCGAAATTTCTTAACCCCGAACGAACATGGCCGCGGCGTTAGAAATCCTAGAAATCCTTAATAATCCTTGCGCGCTACCTTGATCAGGCTTTGGTCCGGCCAGGCAACCGCGGCCAGGGCGGGCGCAAGCGCGCGCCTGGGTTGCTCAAACAGCAAGCAACCAAGGCGAAGTCAAGGCAAGCCCGGCGCGCTTATTGATGCGAAAATATGTCCGCATCAGCCCAGCCCATCAGGTCGAGACGGGCGCGGGCGGGCACAAAATCGAAACAGGCAGCGGCGATCTCGAAGCGGTTCTCGCGCTTGAGCATCGCGTCGAGGCGGATGCGCAAGGCATGCAAATAAAGGACATCGGACGCCGCATAGGAAAGCTGGGCCTCCGACAGCGTCGCGTCGCCCCAATCGGTGGATTGCTGCTGCTTGGATAGTTCAACGCCGAGAAGTTCGCGCGTCAAATCCCGCAAGCCATGCCGGTCAGTATAGGTCCGGGCGAGCTTGGAGGCGATCTTGGTACAATAGATGGGTGCCGCCATGACACCGAAGGTCTTGCACAAAATCGCGACATCGAAACGGGCGAAATGAAAGAGCTTTGTGACCTTTGGATCGGCAAGGAGCCGCTCG
The DNA here is from genome assembly GCA_050728755.1 of Methylocella sp. Taxonomy (GTDB): domain Bacteria; phylum Pseudomonadota; class Alphaproteobacteria; order Rhizobiales; family Beijerinckiaceae; genus Methylocapsa. The sequence goes on along the minus strand of JBOHJU010000066.1, from coordinate 489 downwards.
ATGTTTTTCGCTTGTTGCTGGCCGGAGCCGATTTGGACGACATCGGCGGACCCGTCGCCGCGCGACAATTGGACGACGCAGAGCCGGTCCCGATGCGGAACCAACCCTAAGGTCTCGGTGTCGATCGCGGCGCAATCGCCAAAATCGGCATCGTCCGGCAGATCTCCTTTGTGCAAGCGGATGCTCATCGCGCGGCCTCCGCGCGGCACGAAATCGTCGGCTGGCAATCGGCTGGCGGGCAACCCATCTGGCGCGCCTATCATCCCGGGGGAAACTTAGCAAGCGCGCGGGGCTCCCGCCGCGGCATTACCTCTTCAACCGCCAAGGCCCAACGACGCGGATTTTTGCTCCCCTTGCCGAAGGAACTTTTGGCGACGGCCGATGTTTAGTCCGGCATTCGACGGAAAACACGGAGAAATGACGATGCAGAAGAAATTCGGAATAGCCGTGGTTACGGCTCTGCTCGCCTCGCCTCTCGCGGTTCAGGCG
>JBOHJU010000065.1:0-10845 GCA_050728755.1 Methylocella sp. | reverse complement strand
GGCGCCAAATGCGCCCAGGCTCACCATCCACCAGATGTGCCAGATCAACGCGAAACCCATGAAGGTCGCGAAGAAAGCGCAGACGAAGCCGGTTGGGCTGTTCTTTGGCATCTCGATATCAGCGTACGTTGGCTCCTCGCCGAGCCTCGCCTGCTGGAGTGCGCGCTGCTTCATGCCCCAGTAGGCCTCTTCGCCCTGGACATTGGGGAGCACCGCGAAGTTGAAGGCCGGTGGCGGGGAGGGTGTGGCCCATTCGAGGGAGCGCCCATTCCAGGGATCGCCGGTCACGTCGCGAAGCTGGTCGCGTCGACGAATGCTGACGACAAGCTGGGCCATTTGGCAGGCTGCAGCGCAGCCCATGATCACGATCCCGATCGCCGCGATCAGCATCCACGGGCGCCATATCGCTACATCGTAGTGTTGCAAGCGCCGGGTCATCCCCGAAAGCCCCGCGGCATACAGCGGCACGAAGACCACGTAGAACCCCAGGAACGTGAGCCAGAAGGCCGCTTTGCCCCAGCCTTCGTGCAACCGGAACCCAAACGCCTTCGGGAACCAATAGGTATAGCCCGCGAAGGCACCGAACAACGTGCCCCCGATGATGACGTTGTGAAAATGGGCAACAAGGAAAAGGCTGTTGTGAAGCACGAAGTCGGCTGGCGGCACCGCGAGCAGAACGCCGGTCATCCCGCCGATCACGAATGTGAGCATAAAGCCGATCGCCCACATTATCGGTGTCGCATAGACGATCCTGCCGCCGTACATCGTGAAAAGCCAATTGAAGACCTTGACGCCGGTGGGCACCGCGATGATCATCGACATGATGCCGAAGGTCGCATTGACGTCGGCGCCGGCGCCCATCGTGAAGAAATGGTGCAGCCAGACCATGAAAGAAATGATACAGATGGCCATTGTCGCGGCGACCATCGAGCGGTAGCCGAACAGCGGCTTGCGCGAGAATGTCGAGACCACTTCCGAGAATACACCGAAGGCGGGCAGAACAAGGATGTAGACCTCCGGATGTCCCCACACCCAAATGAGGTTTACGAACATCATCATGTTGCCGCCGGCTTCGTTGGTGAAAAAATGGAACCCGAAATACCGGTCCAGCACCAGCATGGTCAGAGTCGCCGTGAGGATGGGGAACGCCGCGACGATCAGCAGGCTGGTGGCGAGCGCCGTCCAGCAGAACATCGGCATCCGCATGTATGTCATGCCAGGCGCATGAAGCTTCAGGATCGTGACGACGAGATTAATTCCCGCCAGTAAGGTTCCCACACCGGAGATTTCAAGCGCCCAAAGGTAATAATCGACGCCGACGCCTGGCGAGTAGGTCAGCTCGGAGAGTGGCGGATAAGGCAGCCACCCTGTACGCGCGAACTCACCGATTACCAGCGAGAGGTTGACCAACAGCGCCCCGGTTGCGGTAAGCCAGAAGCCAACCGAGTTGAAGGTGGGAAATGCGACGTCGCGAACTCCGAGCTGCAGCGGCACGACAAAGTTCATGAGCCCGATCACGAGCGGCATCGCCGCGAAGAATATCATGATCGTGCCATGGGCCGAAAAGATCTGATCGTAGTGCTCGGGCGGAAGATAACCGGGCGCGTGGAACGCGAACGCTTGCTGGGATCGCATCATGATCGCGTCGATGAACCCACGAATCAGCATCAACATGCCAAGGAGCATGTACATAACACCGATCCGCTTGTGATCGACGCTGGTGATCCATTCGCGCCACAGGTACGGCAGATGGCCATTGAGAACGATCCAGGCGATCACCGCAAGGACGGTGAATATCACCACCGCGCCCGCGATCAGCGGGATCGGCTGATCGAAAGGAATCGCCGCCAAGCTGAGCTTGCCCAACATTTTTAGTCCTCCGTCCGCGGGGATACGCTCGGATTAGGCCGCCCGGTCCGCGGGCCAGGTCCAGCCGGCAGTTTCTGCGTGACGATCTGCTGAAACAACCCGGCAGCGACCCCACGGAACGTGAACGGCCGGGTATTCATGCTCTGCTTGGCAAGAGCAGCATAGCTCCCAGGATCAAGGGTTGGGCCCGTGCTGCGCGTGGCCTCGATCCAGGCGGCGAACCGCTCCGCCGGCACCGCGACCACGTCGAATTGCATGCCCGAGAAACCATCGCCACTATACTGGCTCGAAAGGCCGTGGAAGGTGCCAGGCGCGTCCACCTGCAGGTTCAACTGCGTCGTCATGCCGTTCATCGTGTAGATCATGCTGCCGAGCTGCGGCACGAAGAAGGCATTCATCACGCTAGCTGACGTCAGGGAAAAGTGAATGGGCGCGCCGGCGGGAATCACAAGCTGGTTGACGCTGGCCACGCCCTGGAACGGATAGATAAACAGCCACTTCCAATCCAGGGAGACGGCCTGCACTTCGAGCGGCGGCGTGTTCGATGCCAAAGGCTTTGCGGGATCGAGGTCGTGAGCTCCGATCCAGGCAACACCACCGAGGAGCATAATCACCATGAGCGGGATGCTCCAAACAATCATCTCGATGCGGCCCGAATAGGCCCACTCCGGCAGATAGCGTGCTCTCTCGTTGGATGCTCGAAACCACCAGGCGAAGGCAAAGGTCGCGGCGATCGTCGGGATGACGATGGCGAGCATGATGGCGAATGAATCTATCAGAATCGATCTCTCGGCAAGTCCGATCGGCCCTTTCGGATTAAGGACGGACGGCTGACATGCCGCCAGGGCGATCGGCGCCACGAAGGCTGCGCAGCGCGCAGCCCGAGCGTTCACCGAACGAAGGCGTTGCAAAAGTCCTGTTCTGTCTGGCGGTCCGTCTGGATTGCCGGGTGCACCGACACGCGATGGGCCCCCCAACCGTGATTGCTGCGATTGGCCTAACGTCTTCACGATCCCTTTGCTCCCGCGACATTGGATTTTGAACCGGCATCCATCGGATGTCACCCTCGGCGAAGAGGAAGTTGCCGCTTCCTAAGGGTTTTGGCAATGCCAAATCCTTGGCATGAGGGGACCCATGCAACCCGGTGGCATCGGCGCGCCGAGTGCCGGAAATGCGGGTTTCGTTGTCAATTTGACCCGCCATTGCTTGGTTTTTGATCGAGCGCAAGGCAAGCTTGCGATTCACGTCGATGCGACTGCCGGCGATCAACTTTCTGCCGCGCCTACTCCGCCGAGCTCTCCGCGCCGCCAAACCTTCGCTCGATATAATCCTCGACGATTTGCTTGAATTCGGCGGCGATGCCTTCGCCTCGTAGCGTCATCGCCTTTTGCCCGTCGATAAACACGGGCGCCGCCGGCGTCTCGCCGGTGCCCGGAAGCGAGATCCCAATATCGGCGTGTTTCGATTCGCCCGGCCCGTTGACGATGCAGCCCATTACCGCGACATTCAGCGCTTCGACGCCCGGATAGCGCGCCCGCCACAGCGGCATCTCGTCCCGGATATAAGTCTGAATATCCCGCGCGAGTTCTTGAAACACCGTGGAGGTTGTGCGTCCGCAGCCAGGACAGGCGGCGACAAGCGGCACAAAACTACGTAACCCCATGGTCTGCAAAAGTTCTTGCGCCACTTTCACTTCGAGCGAGCGGTCGCCGCCGGGCTCCGGAGTGAGCGAAACCCTGATCGTATCGCCGATTCCCTCCTGCAACAAAATGCCCATGGCGGCGGCAGAGGCGACAATGCCTTTCGAACCCATGCCTGCTTCGGTGAGGCCCAAATGCAGCGCGTAATCGCTTCGCCGCGCGAGCGTGCGATAGACGGCAATGAGATGTTGCACGTCGGAGACCTTTGCCGACAGGATGATTCTGTCGCGGCCAAGCCCGATGTCCTCCGCCCGCGCGGCGGAAGAAAGCGCCGATTGTACCATCGCCTCGCGCATCACGGCGCCCGCCGGGCGCGGCGAAGGCGCGCGGGCATTTTCGTCCATCAACGCGGTGAGGAGCTCTTGATCGAGCGAGCCCCAGTTGGCGCCGATCCGCACCGCCTTGCCATATTTGATCGCCGCCTCCACGATGAGGCCGAACTGCTTGTCCCGCTTTTCCTTGAAGCCGACATTGCCGGGGTTGATTCGATATTTGTCGAGCGCCTTGGCGCAGGCGGGATGACCGGCCAAGAGCTTATGGCCGATATAATGGAAATCGCCGATCAGCGGGACGCCACAGTCCATCTTTGCGAGACGGTCGCGGATATGCGGCACCGCGGCCGCCGCTTCATCGCGGTCGACGGTGATCCGTACGAGCTCGGAGCCGGCGCGGGCAAGCGCCGCGATCTGGGCCGCCGTCCCTTCGACATCGGCCGTATCCGTGTTGGTCATCGATTGCACTGCGATCGGCGCGCCGCCGCCGGCGAGGACCGCCGCGTTGCCGGAGCCAATGCGCACGCCGACGGAGCGGCGGCGGGGCGCCGGCCCCGCGTCCTTGGGATCCGCGAGGCCGGGGGAGGCTGAAAGTTTAGAGCTCATTGTAATGCTTCGTGCTTATCCCTGGCAGAAGATGCCCGGCGGACACATCTCATCGATGGTGCCGCGATCACAACTCGAAGGGCCGCGGCAAAAACACGTTTGTCGTCAAGCCTGTCACGCCGGGCGGCGGTGGGTTCGGCCTTCGCTGGTTTTAGCGCACAGAGGACTTCCAGCCCCACGTCTTGGTTCGTTGATCCAGCTGTCGCGCATCATTTTTCTATTGGCAGTGGGCTAAGCGAGCAGGAAAACCACGCATAACGAGCTTAACAAACTGCCCACGAAATGCCATCGAATTGATTGGCGGAGCATGATCCGGTTGGATTCCATGCCCTCGGCAATGCGGCAAACGGCTTTCCACGCGTTGGGAATGCGGGAATGAATGGCGGATCTGGGTTTGTTGCGTCGCCCGGCGCCGCGCTCGTGACAGGCGCGGCAAGCGGGATCGGGCGGAAGATCGCAGAACGCCTTGCACTCGCCCGCTATTCCGTCGTGCTGCATGGCAGCTTGGCCTCGCGCGGCAATGCCGAGGCGGCGGCGGCAAGCATCAAGGAGCAAGGCGGCAAGGCGAGCGTGTTGGCTTCCGATCTCCGCGATCTCGGCCTCCTTGCCCGGCTCGCCGCGGACGCCGCGGCGATCTTTGGGCCGCTCACTCTGCTTGTCAACAATGCCGCGATTTTCGAGGCAGACGATGCTGCCTCTTTCGATCTCGAACGCTGGGAGAAGCATTTTTTTGTGAATTTAAGGGCGCCACTCGTACTTTCGCGCGATTTTGCCGGGCAATTGCCGGACGGGACCGAAGGCGCGATCGTCAACATCATCGACCAGCGGGTGTTGCGTCCGACGCCGCAGTTTTTCACCTATAGTTTGAGCAAATCGGCGCTTTGGGCCGCGACCCGGACGATGGCGCAAGCCTTCGCGCCGAAAGGCATCAGAGTCAACGCGGTCGGGCCGGGCCCAGTTTCGCCGAACTTCAACCAGGGCGAGGCGGGCTTCGCGCGAGAGGTGCGGGGCTTGCCGCTGGGCCGCGCAATCTCGCCCGGCGATGTTGCCGGCGCGGTTCTTTATTTGGCCACCGCGCGCAACGTGACCGGACAAATCATCGCGGTCGACGCTGGCCAGCATCTCGCCTGGCGAACACCCGACGTCGTGCTGTAGAACAGGCTAAGCCGGACACGTCGTGCACGCTATGTTCAACGCCGGGTTGGGCGAAGCGCCTCGGAATTTTGCGCCGCTTCCCCCATCGCTTCGGCGAGCGTCTCCGCCTGCTCGGGCGTGAAATGGCCTTTGTCCCGCAGCGTGCGGGACAGGCGAAGGGTGTCGAAAAGAAGCACGCTTGAGGGCGCGAAATGGAAACGCCTTAAATATCAAGGATCTAATTGCTGACGAACCACGAAATGTCAGGAGGAAAAATAATTTGACAACCAATGGGGGGTTGACAACTGGCCGATTCGTACTACAATAGAAAAGCGAGTGATTATGTGCCGAACATCCTGATGATGTCAGGAGACCGGGAAGCCGTAGCTCTAAGAGCGGTAGGCACATAACGCTCGCTATTTCTTTATCTAGGTCTTGGGCGCATATTCCAGACGGTGAAGCGTTTCACCGACGCGGGGCTAGAGGTATCGAATGTTGTTAGACCACTTCGTTCTAAAACATGGTTGGTTATCTCTCGTTTTGCCGCCCTGCGACCTTCTATAAGATGGCGTCCATTGCGCGCCGAGCACACAGCACCAAGAATCACATCATTAAGTTGCAATAAATCGCAGCATTTTGAATCACAAGATGCAAGCTGTTTAACAGGATTCGTATTTATATTGTGATCACGTGCCGCAGTTGCATTCAGCATCAATCTAATATCTTCAAGTGGCGTCCTACTATTTCTGTGGTCAACTCTTACGCACAAGTCACCGGCGTTTCCATAAAACTTTACAAATTTGTGTAGCATTAGCTGATAATATAATTTTGACAACCCAATATCTTCGTCGCCATTATTATACCGCGCGTGATTCCATTGATGAGTATCAAATACAATGCTATGGAAATGCATTAGATTCGTATTATTCATAGCAAAGAAATAGTCGACGAGCGCCTTATATTCATTTAGCTTTTGGTTCGAGATGCGCTGCCATTTAAGTTCTGCTTTCATGTTGTGTTTTTGACGATATGCACGAAGTGTGGCATACGCGTTAGCAAGCATTCTCGTATGCATCACAAGGCCGCCGACGACCATGAAACGGTCGCTTGAGATGCCGGCTTCATCGACGATAAATACGTAGTCTTGTGGCGGAATAAGCATGGCGAAAGCACTACCAAAGAATCACGTTCAGGATTATAATGGCACAGGGTAAGCTTCCCGAAAAAGATCAATATTCCCGCTTCGTCGAAACCGCTCGCAAGCTCGGCTGTGGCGAAGACAAAGAGCGGTTCGAGAAATCGCTCGGCAAAGTCGTGTCATATAAGCCGCCGAAAAAGCCGAGCAAAAAGTCATCTAACCACGCCGCCGCGAAAGTGAAGTGACGTCAGCAAGGATCTATTGTGTTGGCTTTCTGCGGTCCGCGCGGTCGGACTCGATTGCTTGGCGAATGAAGGACGCACTTTTGGTCGTTGCAATGCTACATTCGCGAACGCCCCGGCTGTCTTCGTAACCGATGCGCTCGGCCGCCAGCTGTTCTCCCGCCATCACATAAACCAAATCATTTGTGTTCAGGGCATCGCGTAAATTTGCGGTTTTCTTCAGCCCCCGTTTGGCCTTGAGAGCTGCGGCTGTTCTCCCCCATAGGCCGCCGTAGACGGCGTTCGTCACGGTTGCAAACTCGATTGGGCGTACAACCTCGTGTTCTTGGAGAACGCTTGTAAAGTGACGGCGCTTCGCGCGGCCAAGAGCCCGGACCGCCGCCCATTCATTGTCTTCTGGCGTCGATCTTTGAAGCGTCTCATCCGCGAGCGTGGCATCGCCGGATTTATGGCGGAGAAACACCTCTCGGACTTCGAGAGCCAATTTGGGATTGAGATATTCGGCGTACGCGAGCGCCAGTCTGGGGTCCGCAAAAGTGCCGCCATCTGCGCCTACTTTCGAATAAAACACTGATTTTATTTCGTCTTTCGTCCAATTACGGGATTTTCCCGTAATTCGAACAAACACGGCTTCAATCAACTTGTGTGTGGCGCCAAGCCGAAACCAGTCGTTAGGTTTCTGGTTTTTTGAAAAGCCAGCTGCAACATGGATGTCGTTCAGGCAGACTAAACCATTCTCGTTGACGCGTACTCTCCGGCCTCGCACGGTGAATTGGGTAATATTTTGTAAAGGCATTTGAATCGCTTTCTGTTGACAGCGACCGAATGCGCCTTGCTAATCAGAATCATCCGAAATATAAGCAAATTGTCCTAGGCGGACATCTGGAGCGCATCCAGGTCAAGGTTACAATGAGAGCCTGCAGTCGTCACAACTGCAGGCTTTTGCTTGGCTCTCTGCCAAGAGTTTTTATTTTAGCGCGGCTTGGATGCCGAGTCTCGCGATTTGCGAGATACACACTACAATTAGTGGTCTACTGGTGCCAAACTTTGGCCTCTGCTACCCCTAGCCGTGGGTTTGTCAACTAGAATATCGCCATGTTTTGACGCGCGGCGAAGGGAGCCAAGCGTTGCGTGAGGGACATTACGTCCATAGGCAACGGCGAGGAAGGTAAGGATCCGCTCCTATTCGCCCTCAAGGCAAAAACCGTCACCAAGGCCCCATCCCCGAGGAGCAGCCCTGCTCTGTCACGGTCATCTGCTGGCGAAGGTGGCGCAACGGTGCGCCGTCAGTGGCGCCCTGTAATCCATGATCACTCCGTCAAGCGGAATATAACGTATATCTCCCGTAAAGCAAAGCCGTCGCGGACTATGACGATCGTCAATCTTACATAAAACAGAGGGAAAGATGCTCGCCGCCCGGAAAAGAAAACGCCCGCACTTTTTGGAAAAATTCGCGCCCGTTTCCATTATAAGAGCCCAGGGGCCGTCCGGCGGGTCCCGATGCAGGCCGAAGGTTGTGCCATGGCGGACGAGACACGCGCGGCCATCATAGGGATCGTCACGGTGTCCGACCGCGCCAGCCGCGGGGTTTACGAGGATCAAGGCGGGCCCGCCATCGCCGCCTATTTGACGAAGATTCTAAAAAGCCCTTTTCATGTCGTGCGAAAGATCGTTCCGGACGGCTTCGAGTCCGTGCGCGACACGCTGATCGAGCTCGCCGACATGGAACATTGCGATTTGATCCTGACCACTGGGGGCACCGGGCCGTCGCCGCGCGATCTCACGCCGGAGGCAACCCTGGCCGCCGCGCCCCGAGCGATGCCCGGCTTTGGCGAGCTTATGCGCCAGGAAAGCCTAAAGCAGGTTCCGACCGCGATATTGTCGCGCCAGATTGCCGCGCACCGCGGGCCTTGCCTCGTGATAAACCTGCCGGGCAAGCCGGCGTCGATCGAAACCTGCCTCAACGCGGTCTTTCCGGCGGTGCCGTATTGCCTCGATCTCATCGGCGCCGCCTACATTGAAACGGACGCGGCGATCCTAAACTCCTTCCGGCCCAAGCAATAATACAAGTAATCATAGATGAGCCTTACCGCACCGGACCAGGCAACAGCAGATCGCGGCGCGGCCCGTCGCGTGGCCGAGCTCGCGGCAGGCTACAAGCCCCTGCCGGGTATCCCGGACGAATTCATCGGCGCGAACGGGCGCCCGCGCGCGCATTGGCGGCGGTTTCTCACCGCGTTGATGGAACTTAGCGCCGATGACATTGGCAGGCGCTTCGCCACCGCCGACCGGCATATTCGCGACACGGGCGTCTCCTATCGCGCCTATGGGGATACGAGCGAGCGCGCCTGGCCCCTCTCGCGAGTGCCGCTTCTTATCGAGGCCGGCGAATGGCGCGAGATCGCGCAAGGAATCGAGCAGCGCGCGCGGCTCTTGGAACTGGTTTTGGCCGATATTTACGGCGATGGCAGGTTGATCGCTGCCGGCGATTTGCCAGCCGCCGCCGTTACCGGCAGCCGCGAATTTTTGCACCCTTTGCATGGGGTGAAGCCGCAGGGCGGCAAGTTCTTGCATATTTACGCCGCCGACATCGGGCGCGGGCCGGATGGCCGCTGGTGGGTTCTTGGCGACCGTTCTCAAGCGCCGTCCGGGGCCGGCTACGCGCTCGCCAACCGGCTTGTCTTGGCCCGTGCTTTCCCGGCCCTTTACCGCGACATGAACGTCGAGCGGCTGGCGCCGTTCTTCGAGGCATTCCGCTTCGGCCTCACGTCCATGGCGCAGCGTTCGGACCCGCGTATCTGCCTATTGACCCCGGGCCCGTTTAACGAAACCTACTTCGAGCAGGCTTACCTTGCCCGCTATCTCGGCTTGCTTCTGGTCGAAGGCGGCGATTTGACGATGCGCGACGGCAAGGTGCATGTCCGCACCATCGCCGGGCTTAAGCGCGCCGACGTGATCTGGCGGCGCATCGACAGCGATTTCGCCGATCCGCTCGAACTCAACCCCCGTTCGCGGCTCGGTGTGCCGGGTCTTGTCGATGCCCTGCGCGAGGGCGGCGTTGTGATCGCCAATGCGCTGGGGTCCGGCGTGCTCGAAGCGCCCGCGATGATGAGTTTCATGCCAAAACTCTGCCGCATATTGCTGGGCGAGGACCTCCGCCTGCCGAATATCGCGACCTGGTGGTGCGGCCAGGCCCGCGCGCGCCAAGCCGTGATCGCGGACATGGACGAGCTTGCGATTGCCGGCGCCTTCGGCAATCCGGTCCAAGGCGTTGCCCGCAACCAGCCCCTCGTCGGCGCGGCGCTCGGTGCGGACGAGAAGAGCCGACTCGCTGCCGCCATGGCCGAGCGTGGCGTGGATTTCGTCGGCCAGGAAGTCGTCAATCTCTCGACGACTCCCGTATGGCACGATGGCCGGATCGAGCCGCGGCCCTTCGTTCTGCGCGTCTACGCAGCGCGCACGCCGGGGGGATGGAACATCATGCCGGGCGGGTTCTGCCGCATTTCCGGCCGCGCCGACGCGCGGGCCGTGACGATGGGCGAGGGAGTCCAATCTGCCGATGTCTGGGTGCTCGCCGACAAGCCTGTCGCGATGGTCAGCCTGCTGCCCACCGGCGAGACCGTTCGGATCCGCCGCATCATGGGCACCTTGCCGAGCCGGGCCGCGGACAATCTGTTTTGGCTCGGGCGCTATATCGAGCGCTCGGAAGCGACCTTGCGGCTCATCCGCTGCCTCGCCGGCCGGATGATCGAGACGGGTGCTGGGACCGTCAATCGGGGATCGGCGGTATCGAAGCTCACCAGCTTGCTCATTGCCTGGCACGCCGCGCCGATCGAGGCGGTCTCCAGCGCCATGGCGCTTGCCGCGATTGCCCTCCATGGCGG
>JBOHJU010000064.1:0-10856 GCA_050728755.1 Methylocella sp. | reverse complement strand
TCTGCGCACCCCTGCGATCAAGGTAACCTTGACAAGGTAAGATTGCAATGACCGATGTCATCAGCCAATTGACCATCAAGACGGAGGCGCAGGGCGCGGCGGAAGCCGCGGCGGCCGCCGGAAAGGTTGCGGCGGCGGCGAACCAGGCGGCGGCGGCCACGGAGCGCTTGGCCGGGGTTCAGCGGGCGTCCGTCACGGCGATGGTCGAGACCGCGCGATCGTCGCTTAATCTCGAGCGGGCCTCGGCCGCCCAGGCGGCGCGGCTTGACATCGCGGAACGCGCGCAACAGCGCTACAACAAAGAATTTTCGGCGGCCGAGCGGTTTCGCGCCGCCGGCATTATCAGCGAAACGGAGTTTGGCAAGCGCGCCGGCTTGGCCGCCGGGGCGCAAAAGGCGATGACGGCCGGTCTCCAAGAGGAGGCGGCGGCGGCGGGGATGAGCCGCATGCAGATGTTCGAGCTGCTGCATATCGTGCGCTCGCTTACGGACGAGATGGTTGCCGGGGCCAATCCGGTCCGGGCGCTGGCGCTGGAAAGCGGCCGCCTCGGCGAGGTCATGAGCCTTTCGGGCGGCCCGCGCGCCGCGTTTCTCGCCTTGAAGGAATCGGTGGCGGCGGCGATCGGCCCGATGACGGCGACGAAGGCCGCGCTGTTCGGGCTCGGCGGCGGCGCGCTGGCCGGCGTGGCCGGGCTGATAGCGTTGCATGCCGCGGTCGACGGCGCGCTGGAGCATCTGCAAAAGCTGGTCGATATTGGCAGCGCCGCGGCGAAGGCCGGCGTCGGCACCTCGTTCTTCCAGGCCTGGACGGGGCAAGCCAAGGAGCTCAATCTGCAGACCTCCGATCTCGTTGCCATGCTGGAAAAAGCCCGCGAGGCGGCGACGGAATCGATCGGCGAGAAGGGCGAAGCGCCGACGGGCCCCGCCCGCGACGAGATCAGGAAGAATATCAAAGCCGGGTATCTCGGCGCCGGGGCGCTGGCTTCTTTCGACGCGGCCGGCACGCAAGAAGCGCGCATCAGAGTCGTGCTCGGCCTGATGGACGAGCTGATCAAGAAAGGCGGCAAGCTCGCCGCCTTTGATCTCGGCAAAACCTTTTTCGGTGCAGACTTCGAGACGCAGCTGCGCAACGGCGCCGACATGATCGGCAGGATGCGGGCCGAGCTTAGCAACCTCAAGGCGTCCGGCGGCCAGATCATTCCCAGCGAGGAGATCGCCCGGGCCGGGAAAATAAAACAAGAATTGGCCAATATCCATAATCAATTGGCGAATGCCATGAAGCCTATTTGGGACGATATAGGGAAATCGGAATTGAGCTTTCTAGATACCATGTTGAATATAAATAAAGCCGTCGTCTTTCTCATTGAAAAATTTAGCTCGTTATTGTCTAAGCTCAATGACATGAGCGACGCTGCAAATAATTTTGCACGAAGTATAAGTATAGGGCTCGGATTGCACGCGGCAAATCCCTATGGTGCTCTTGTCGATATCCGCGGCCAGGCGCAGGAAGCCCCGGCGCTCACCGTCCATGGCGACACCTCAAAATCGCTGCCGTCTCTGACCGAAAAAAGTGCCAAGGCCGCCAAGGCGGACGAGGTCGAGACTTACATCAAGAGCCTGGATAAGCTGGCGGCAGCGGAGAAGGCCGAGGCGGATACCTTGGGGCTCGGCGATAAGGCCAAGCAAGAGGCGGTCGATCTCGCCAAGGCGCTCGAGGCGGCGCAGACGCGCGGCACGCCGCTGACCGCGGCGGAGACGGCGGAAGTCAAGCGGCTGGCCGGCGCCTATATCGACGCCAAGGACAAGATCGCGGCCTACGCCAAGGCGCAAGAGCAGGCGAAGGCCACGACCGAGTTCTTCGGCGAGACCCTCGAAGGCGCGGTTGGCAAATTGATGGCCGGCGGCACCTCGTTAAGGAATTCCCTGCGGGATATCGTCAGCCTGCTCGAGCAGGCGGCGCTCAAGGCGGTGCTGTTGGGGGAGGGGCCGCTGGCGGGCCTGTTTGGCACTGCCGGATCGGGCCGCCCCGGCATGGCCGGCATGGGCGGCCTGTTTGGCCAGCTCGTCAATGCCGGCAGCGGCCTGTTTGGCCAGCTCGTCAATGGCGGCGGCACCGGCGGCACCGGCGGCACGGGCGGCACCGGCGGCCTCGCTGGCGGCGTTGGCGGCATGTTTGGCCAGCTCGTCAAGGGGTTTGGGTTTGCCGAGGGCGGCGCGCTCGGCGCCGGGCAATACGGCATCGCCGACGAGCGCGGCCCTGAGCTGATTCAAGGCCCCGCCGCGATCACCCCGTTCAAGCACATCAATGCCGCGCTGAATTCAGGCGGCGGCGGCCGCGGCGGCCATGCAGTCACGATGACGATCGACGTGCGCGGCGCGCAAGGGAACGCCGAGATTCATTCGATGATCGCGTCCGGCGTGCAGGCTGGCATGGCCGCCGTTCGCAATGGAATCGAACGCGACATCGGCCCAATATCGGAGCGCTGGCATCGGCGATTTGGATGACGGACGGAGAGCGCCTAAAATTAGCCGGTCAAGCAGTTGCAATCGCGCTTGATGAAATCCGTAGTCTTAAGCAAGAGGTGGAAAAGCTGAATGTGAAAAACGAGGTATTGCGCAGCATCCTTCTTGGCCTCCGTAGATGTTGTGTCTGTATAGACCCCGCCTCTGAGAGACTTTTCGAGGATCACATTGGCCGAATACATGACCACATTTTCGGCCTTGCGGAAAACCATCCATATTTGAAAACTGTCGCGGACGATGTTCGCGAGTTTCTGGCCGTAAATGATTCTCCGCTCCGGCCGAATTTCGAAGTCATCGAAGGCGGCGCAAATAAAATCGTTAATACCTGATCCGGCGGTTGAGCTCGGGCAGGCGGCCAGGGCCGCGCGGCGCAAGCAGGCGCCGGGGTTAACGCGCCTGTCCGCTAGGGTTATGACCCGGCGGCCGTGAAAGCCGCCAGAGGCGGCCTTAGCGGGCAACTATAGACTTGACAACGGAAAGCGCGCTAGGACGGCAAGGCGCCCCGCCCGGCCGCATCCTCGCCGTCCCTGACTTTCCCCGGCGAACCTATTCCTGGCCTGCCGTGACCTCGCGCGCCTCGGCCAGCGCCTGCTCTTCGAGCTTCCCGCGCCGGGCGATCATCTCGGCGGCGAGATCGTGCTCGCGCATCTGGTGCCGGTGCAGCACTCCCGCCAGCGCCTGAATCGCCGCGTGATTTTCGAGCCCCGCCTGGGCGGCAGCGTGGTCTTGTTTAAGTTTGAGCATTTGTGCCATGTATACGTGCCTTTTGCTGTGTTGTTACAATGCTATTCATGGCTGCTACCGCGAATAGCGATGTATACATATCGTATAATGAGAAGATGTCAATAGAGACAGGGGCCGAAAAGTAAAGGAGACAGTATTCCGTCAGGGCCGCGCTGCGCTGGCGCGGGCAGGCACCATGGGTGAAGCGCCCGCACGCTAGGGTCATGGCCGGGAGGCCTGGAAAGCCGCCAGCGGCGCCCTTAGCAAGCCCTGGCCGCCACACGGTAATGCGTTCCAAGTTCTGGCGCCCATGGGCAGTCGCAAACTTCCAGGCGCCCGTCCGGTGGCGCAAGCCAGGCGCGGAAGCCCCGTGATCCTAGCCGTCGCGAGGCGGAAAGAGCTCAGCGCGAGGCCCAGCGTCAAATTGCGGTTTCACAGGCCTGTGAAATCGCAATTTAAGACAAAGAGAAGGTATGACCTTATCGAGATTGCCGCCAGCATGGCCTTGGTTGCACAAATAACGTAAAACCCGTTAGACGCGAGGTTTTGCGACCCGGAACACTTCGCGGCGGTATGAGCCGTCCAAGTTCCTGATAAGTTCACAGACGGCGACACTTCGGCCTTGGCAGACCAGCCGGTTCAGATAATCCTCGGCGCGCGCGACGGGCACGCGGCACAAGGGGATCGGCTCATGCCCGGCGCGCTTCGTCAAGACAACGCCGAGCGCGCGGGCGGCGATCCCGGCGTCGTCGAAAAGCAGTTCGTAGAAATCGCCCATTCGATAGAACAGGATGGCGCCGGGGTTTTGCGCCTTGAGCGCGGTGTATTCACTCACATCGAATCTCCAAATCACGCTCTCGAAGCGCATCAACCTATTTTTGGAGACAGCGGCCCTCATTCGCGCCTCCTTCATAATTGCGATGAGCGCTTCGAGGCGTTTGACGTCATCTTCCCAGTTGGCGCTCATTATGTCCAATTGGTCATCGTCACCGGCGTCGAGAGCCCGGCGCACCGCCGCTTCGGCTTCGATATGATCGAAGTTGCAGAATCGCAGAGCAAGCTGCGCGCTCGTGAATATTGCGGCCCAGCTCTCGCGGTGTTTCTCCACATCGATCTTTGAAGCCCATTCCATCAAATTCGAGCCGATCTTTGGTTCGCGGGAATTGGATAATTTTGCCGGTCATCGCGCCGCTCCCTATGAGGTCTTCGGCGGCAGGATCAGCCCCACCATGTGAAGTGCCTGTTGCGGCGTCGCCCCGCCGCCCCAAACTGCATAGAGCGTTGGGGCCTGCCCGCTGACTTCCGGCCAGCGTCCGGCGGCCAAATCCCGGACTTCGGCGCACCAATCCGCAAAAGTCTGGTCTTGCAGCCGGACAACGTGTTTTTGAAGTGCTCTTGTCATTGTGGATTTTCCCTTGCTTCAGGGTTGCATTTACGTTCCTATTCCAGTACAGTGCGCTTAATCAATCGGAATGTCAATATCAAATCGGAACTATGTTCTAAAAATGAACCAGACACAATGCCGGATGGCGAGAGCCGCGCTTCAGATTGGCGTCAGGGATTTGGCAAGGCTGGCGAAGGTATCGGCAAGCACCATTGCGCGCTTTGAGGCTGACGAGAAATTAACGGAGCGCACAGTCGACGCCATCCGCGCCGCCCTCGAAAAGGCCGGCGTCGAGTTCATCGACGAAAACGGCGCGGGCGCCGGGGTGCGGCTCTCAAAGCCAAAACCGAAAAGAACGCGGGCGTGAGCGATCGGCCGGTAAAAATGCGCGCGAACCCGGCGGATGGCTGGCAACCGCTGAGCATTCGTTTCGATCACGGCGTCCGCACGGCACTCGAAAAGGCTGCCAAGGAAGACATGCGGCCGGTGTCGCAGCTCGTGCAAAAGATCGTGGCCGATTGGCTCAAGGAAAAAGGCTTCTTGAAATGAGCGGGGAAATAATTGGTTCATGTTTCCCGCAACTCAACGCAACGCGATGTCGCGAATCTTAACAACAGGAGATATTATGACTATCGAAACTGAAGATGAAGCAACACTCTACGCGCAGCTTAATGTTCTTGCGAGCGCGCTGGAACCAATTGAGGCCTATCTGAAGAAGATCGACGATCAAAAGCGGGCGGCAGAAGCGGAAATTGGTGTATTTCTTCACAATGCCGCCGAAAAGATCGCGGACAACCCAAAGCTCAGTGAATTGTTCTATAGGCTTTCCACCGAGGTGCAACAGGTGGTCAAGTGCAAGCATGACGAAGCCACGGCCCCCTGCATTCGCGCGATTTGCTAGCGCCGAGCCGCCTAACCGCGTGACACGGTAAGCCGCGCCAGATGCAGCGGCCGGGCGCCGATCGGCGAATAGCCGGAATGCGCGCCACTAGGACCCTGGCTAGGATATGCTTGAACGCCGCTATACTATTAATGTTGTTATTTCAAATACTTATGAAATATTTTCGAATCCCGTTCCCACCGCCGACACTGATTAACTACGGGCTGATGCCGGTAGTTATCCAATTTTTTTGGAGCGGGCGAAGGGATTCGAACCCTCGACCCCAACCTTGGCAAGGTTGTGCTCTACCCCTGAGCTACACCCGCATCCGTGCCGAGCCCAGCAGGCCAGCCTCACATATATTGCGACAAACATCGCGTGAATGCAACAAAATGGTATATCCAAAATCCGCGATGGGATTTTGGATGATGCGAGTGCGGCGCTGGTTCAAATTGCCGTAGATATAGAGCTCCGGCAGGGCCGGCCGGCGCCTAACCGGGGCGGCTTTTGCCGCCGCAAGGTCCAGCGCACCGGCAAAGGCGTCAATCAACTCCGCCGGATTGTCCGCGGCAGCGCCGTCGTCCCAAACGGCTTTTATGGTGATCCCCGGTGTGCACCGGGTTTCTTTTTCCTTATCCTTCGAGACGCTTGCTTCGCGAGCTCGTCAGGACGAATAGGGTCTTGACCCAGTCGTTAAGCTCGGACCCTTGCTGCGAGCGCTTTGCCGTCGTTGCCCGCAATGATCACGTCGATCATTTGCGATGGCGCGACATCTCCAATTTTCACGCGGGAAAAATCCTCGGTGCGGCCGATTCCGCCGCGCTCGGTCAGGACGCGGAGGGCCTTGCCCGTCTGCGCGTCAAGATGCCCACGCAATGCCGCGTCGCCCGCCTCGCGAAGACGCTTGGCCCTTGCTTTCACAATTTCCGGCGCGACGGGGGGCATTTTCGCGGCCGGCGTTCCTGGCCGCGCGGAAAAAGGGAAGACGTGAAGATGGCTCAGGCCGCAGTCGGCAACAAGCGCGAGCGTATTTTCAAACATGGTTTTGGTCTCGGTCGGAAAGCCAGCGATGACATCGGCGCCAAACACGATTTCTGGGCGCAGCCGGCGCAGTTCGCCGCATAGCCTTATGGCGTCGGCGCGGCGATGGCGCCGTTTCATCCGCTTCAAAATGAGATCGTCGCCGGATTGCAGCGAGAGATGGAGATGCGGCATGAGGCGTGGCTCCTTGGCGAATGCTTCAATGAGATCTTTGTCCGCCTCGACGCAATCGATCGAGGAAAGCCGCAGCCGTTCGAGATTCGGCGCCGCGCGCAAGATTGCCGTGACGAGCGCTCCAAGCGTGGGGGCGCCGCCAAGATCTGCGCCATAGGAAGTCAGATCGACGCCGGTCAGGACGATCTCGAGAAACCCCTTGTTTGACAGGTGGCGGGCCGCATGGATGACTTCATCGGACGGCACCGAGCGCGACGGGCCGCGCCCGAACGGAATGACACAAAAGCTGCAGCGGTGATCGCAGCCGGTCTGCACCGCGAGAAACGCGCGAGTGCGATCCTCGATGCCTTCGCTCAAGATTGGCGGCGCCGTCTTCGCCTCCATGATGTCGGAGACGTCCAGGCGGAGGCCGTCACGCGCCCAGCTCGCCGGGCCGGCTTTTTTCGCATTGCCGAGTACCCGGAAAACCTCCGGCATTGCGGCGAATCGATGGGGCTCGATCTGGGCGGCGCAGCCGGTAACGACGATCTCGGCGCCGGGCCGCTCGCGCTTGATCCGGCGAATGGTTTGCTGCGCTTGGCGAACCGCTTCTGCTGTCACCGCGCAGCTGTTGACAATGACGAGATTGCTTCGTCCGCAAGCCACGGCGGCGCGGCGCATCGCCTCGGACTCGACAAGATTGAGCCGGCAGCCGAAGGTCAGCACTTCGACATTATGTGCCTCGTGTCCCCGCGGGATCACGCGGCGATGTTCTTGAACAGAGCAGGGTCGAGCCGCGTCTCGAATTCGAATTCGACAGGGCCGGTCATTGTGACGTGGCCATCGCTCTCCCGCCATTCGATATCGAGATCGCCGCCGGGCAGGCTCACGATGGCGGTTTGACCGGTCAATCCCTTCCGCGCGGCCGCGACGAGGGCGGCGCAGGCGGCCGAGCCGCAGGCGCGGGTCAGGCCGGCGCCACGCTCCCAAACTTTTAGCGCGATGTGCGCGCGGGAAATGACATGGGCGAGCGATATATTGGCGCGCTCGGGAAAAACCGGATGATTTTCGAGCAAGGAGCCGATCCTTGCCAGATCATAGGCCTCGATATCGTCGACCCAGAAAATCGCGTGCGGATTGCCTATGTTCACGGCCGAGGGCGTATGCAAAATCGGCGCATCGATTGGACCGATCTGCAATTCGATCTTGCGCGTATCATGGAATGGTTCGCGGAGCGGGATTTCGTTCCAGGCGAAGCGCGGGCGGCCCATTTCGACGGTAAAAAGCGTCTCCGCCTTGCGCAGGCACTCGTGCCGCCCCTTGGCGGTCTCTAAAACCAGCTTTTCGCGCGGCGTTCCCCGGGTCAGGATAAAGGCAACGCAGCGCGTCCCATTGCCGCAGGTCTCGGCTTGCGAACCGTCGCAATTATAGATCGTCATGAAAGCATCGGCCTTGGCTGAGCGCGGCTCATGCAGCACCATGAGCTGATCAAAGGCAAGGCCCTCGCCGCGTCCGATCGCGCGCGCTTCTGGCCCGCTGACGGTCAAGCCGCTGCCGCGCAGATCGAGAACGGCGATCTCGTTGCCGAGCCCGTTCATCTTGACGATGAGCTTATTTGCGAGCGGGCTCAAAAGAGGCTCCATTCATCCATGGTTTCGCATCCGCCTGGCATACCTCCGCGGATGGGCCAATTTTACTGAAGTTTAGCCTGCGGCAAGTGATGCCAATTTGCGAAATCGACCTTGATCGCGGCCGGCCAATTCGCATCGCCCGGAGAAATGGAAAGCGCGACACGTTAATTGCTCCCCCATGATATAGAAAAACTTCGACAGGCGGCGAGATTTAACGCAGCCCCTCGCCTTTTTATGCCAGGATTGGCGCAGTCTCGCGCGCCGCACCATCAAGAGTGGAACCTCTGGCGCGAACCACAATTTGGAGCGTTACATGAGGATAGGCAGCATCGACCGTTCGCTGGGCGTCAAATTGGCCCTCGGCCTGTTTTTGGCGGTATTGGCCGCGCAGCCAGAGCCCGTCTTGGCGCAGGCCCCCGCTGGCGCGCCTGCTGCCCGAAAAGCCACGCCAACTCCTGTCTCGCCCGGCGGCAATCCAAAACCGGCTCCATCCACTCCCCCCGAAACCGGCTCCCAACCACCGCCCGGAGTGCCAGACGACTCCTCGGCGGTGACCCTTGAACTGAAATCTCGCCCGGTTGCCTTCACGAGCGCGAGCGCCGAATGGAAGGATGGATTCAAGTCCGTGGTGAGCGAAATCGCCAAAGTCAATGCGGCGATCAAAAAGGCGGGGCTCACCCCCGCGGGACACCCTTTCGCACTGTTTCTGGCAACCGACGACAAAAGCTTTCAGTTCGAGGCGATGGTGCCGCTTGCCGGGAAACCCGAAGGCAAGGAACTCTCCGATGGCGTGAAAATCGGCGAGTCCCCTTCCGGCAAGGCAATCAAGTTCCTGCATCGTGGCGCCTACGACGATATCGATTCGACCTACGATCTCATCACCGCTTTTCTCGATGAAAAAGGTCTCGAGTCGCAAGACCGCTTCATCGAGGAATATCTGACCGACACGACGGAACCAGACGACCCGAACCTCGAAGCCGACATCTATGTTTTTCTTAAGTAGGAACGGCGGTCCGTTCGCGTGACAGCTGCCCCAGCTATCGTCCGCACCCGGCGATCTCTCGTCCGGCCAGGGGACCAGTGCGCTCAGCCAGCACCTTGAGCGCGTCCCGATCAAATGGAGTCATTTGATCGATAAGGACTCGCTCAAAATTAAAGAGTTGGAGCATGTCAGAATCGAAAAAGTCGAGCAACTTTTTCGGGACATGCTCTAAGAGGAAACTTTTATGGAGTATGAAATGGTCCACAGCCACTGGTTTGCAATAATATTTCTAATTTGTATAACAGCTTTCGGACTAATTTCTTGTGAGATTTATTTGCGTTACGTCGGCTTCGGATCGTATCCAATTTATGATATCGATAATGACATAAAATATATTCCTGGAGCCAACCAGCATGGAAGGTTCCGTAATCGCAACTTCTGGTATTTCAATGACCGGCATATGGGAAATATTTCTGACTGGCGGCCAGAGAGACACCCTAATGTATTGCTGATCGGCGACAGCATTGTCTTCGGCGGCAATCCCTTCAACCACGGCGATAAGCTTGGTCCCCTTTTGGAAAAGGGTTTAGGCGCGACCACCACGGTATGGTCGGTCGCGGCAAGCGCGTGGACGAATGTCAACGAGATGGTCTATCTCGAGCGCAATCCAGATGTCTTGCAAAGCGCCGATACGGTGATCGTCGAATATATGAGCGACGGCCTTACCGCGGCAAATCCGTGGCCTGGATACTATGTCTTTCCGGACCACAAGCCCTGGCTATTGACGAGTTACATATTTCGCAGAAATGTGTTGGTCCCTTTGCTCGGGCGCATAAGCAGCGATTGTGGTTCGGTGCCTGCGACGGGGGCCACCGACGCGGCTCAGTTGCAGCGTTTTAAAATGCTGATTTCGAGCGTCTCAAGCAAGCGGAACGTCGTGATCTTCATGTATCCGATGCGCTTCGAGCTCCGTGACAGATCCGGCTGGCTTGAGGCGACCGCTCCGGTCAGGAATCTATGCCAGGAAAACACGCTGATATGCATCGATGTCGCGCTTGAACCAACTTGGGGCGAGAGCGCCTACAAGGGCGACGGCGTCCACCCAACGGTTGCTGGCAATAAAGCCCTCGCATCGATATTGGCAAAAGCGGTAATCAACAAATCGGCCCTGTAAACAAGTAACTGGGACTCATTATGCGTCCGCGACGTTTTCCCAAAACGCTGGCCGCGCTTGCGAAAGCCTGCCGCCGATCCGCACCGGCGCGATTTTTGTGGCTAAGCCCTTGGCGTCGAGCTCGACCGCGATGCCGCAGAGGGTTGCTGCGCCGGATGCCGGTTCGAACCGCGCTGCGGGTAGCTTGGTTGTGAACCGGCGAACCGGTTCCTCCTTGTCCATGCCGATCACCGAATCATAATCCCCAGTCATTCCGGCGTCTGTCACAAAGGCCGTACCATTTGGCAGGATCTGATGATCGGCCGAAGGCACATGGGTATGAGTTCCCGCGACGAGCGAAACGCGGCCATCGACGAAATGCGCGAA
>JBOHJU010000063.1:0-11031 GCA_050728755.1 Methylocella sp. | reverse complement strand
CCTTGGGCTTGAGTTCAGCCTCCATCGCCGACAGGGAGACCGAGTTGTCCATGTCGTCTTCCTCGTCGAAAACCTCATCGGGAATTGGCGCATCGGCGCCGCCATCCTCGCTTGCCGGCCGCAGCCGCGCCGGCGGGTCGAGCGGTGCGATCGCCGGCGCCTGCTGCACGGTCAACGCTTCCGCGGCTCCTGGCGCCGTCATGTCGATCTTGGGCGTGTTCTTGCCGTCGGGACCCGCGTAAGTCGCTTCGAGATCGATGATGTCGCGCAACGGAACCTTGCAGTCGTTGACCTCGTCGCGCCAAATAATGATGGCCTGAAAGGTGAGCGGGCTTTCGCAAAGTCCGGCGATCATCGCCTCGCGGCCAGCCTCGATGCGCTTGGCGATGGCGATTTCGCCCTCGCGCGATAAAAGTTCGACCGAGCCCATCTCGCGCAGGTACATCCTGACCGGATCGTCGGTGCGATCGGCGGGTTCGGACGAACGGGCGGTGACCGCCTTCGCCTGCGCGGTCTCGACTAGGTCGCCGCCCTCCGTCTCTTCTTCCTCGGCGGATTCCTCGGGCGATGCATCGTCGTGTTCCTCGTTCTCGATAACATTGATGCCCATCTCGCTCAGCATCGCTAAAATGTCTTCGATTTGCTCGGAATTGACTTCCTCGGACGGAAGCACGGCATTCAAATCCGCGTAAGTCACAAAGCCCCGCTTCTTGGCGAGCTTGATCATCCGCTTGACCGCGGCATCAGTGAGATCGAGCAAGGGCCCGTCGGCGACTTCGACCGCGCCACGTGCCGTGCCGGGATTCGCACTGTCCTTTTTCGCCATCAAAGGCCTCCAAATCTGAGGAAAATTGCGGCAGATGTTTCCCTGCGCGGAAGCTTTCTTAAAGCAAGGCTTCGTCCGTCCGAGAGCATGGTCCGAAAAAGCTGCCCGGCTTTTTCGACCCAGCGCGCTCAAACTCTCTGAGTCTGAGCGAAAAGCGCACTCGGCGCGGCGTCCCGGGGACCGAAGGCTGCGCACTCTTGGATTTGAAATAATGGGCGACAGGCGGTCAAAGCCCCTCTTCAACATTGTCTCCGCGCACGTGCTTCGACCCTTCATCTTAGAAAATTCGCTCGCGGCGCCGCGTCTGCTTCCAGGCATGCGGGACCAGCCGCCAAAAACTTCGTCCTGCTCCTCCCAGCCGCTCATAAGGTTCCGCGCGGGCGCCCCGATTGCGCGCCGAAGCCTTCCACCGCGGCCTCGATCCCGCCGAGCGCCGACAATTGCGCCTGAATATCCTTGAGACGGCCGAGATTGGCCTCGCTGGAGTCCTTACCTAGAGCCAATTTTGCCAATTGCAACTCTCTATGTAGCGTCCTAGCCCGGCGGTGCAAGCTCAGGGCTTGTTTCAACACTTCGCCCGCGTCGGCCTCGGCGGCTCCAGCTTTGGCATACCAGTACGACGCATGCGCCGCCATTCCATCAAGCTGTCGCAAGATCGCTCCGAAACCTTGGCCTTCGATGGCGGCCCGAAGGCTTTGCGCTTCCGGGCTTGGCGTGTCGCGGGCCTTCACGGCGGCGGCGGAAGCGAGAAGTGCATCGCGCAGCGCGCCGGCTTCGGCGCTTGAAAACGCGATCTCGGCGAGGTCCTCAACATACCGTCCGATCAATCCCGGATGATTGAGAAGAAGCAATAAAATCAGCCGTTCGCGCGGGGGAAGGCTAGGCTTTCCCGGGCGAAATAGGGGAGATTTCGCGAGGCTCTGGCTGACCAGGGGCGGCGCCGCTAAATTGCCCTTTGGCTCGCTTGACCTTTGCCATGCGCCTTTGGATCCGCGCGCCCGCGCCGCCGTCAACGGGAGATCGCCGCCGCGTCGAAATAGCTGGAAGAGCCGTTCCTTGAACGCCGCCTGGTAATGGCGGCGCAGCGCCTCGTCCCTGATCTCGCGAGCGATTTCGCTAAGCCGCCGCTCGAGCCCGGCGCGGCGCTCCGGCGTGGCGAAAGTCTTGGTTTCGGTCTCCCGGACCCAGATGAGGTCGGCGAGCGGCAGCGCGAGAGAGAGCACCTGCGACATCGCCTCGCGCCCATTGGTGCGGACGAGGTCGTCGGGATCCTGGCCTTCGGGCAAAAGCGCAAAGTTTAGCGAGCGGCCGGGCCCGATCAGGGGCAGCGCCATGTCGATCGCCCGGTACGCCGCCATGCGGCCTGCCCTATCGCCGTCGAAGCATAGGATCGGCTCCTCAGCCATTTTCCACAAAAGCTCGCATTGATCCGGCGTCAAGGCGGTCCCGAGCGGCGCCACCGTGGCCTCGAAACCCGCCGATGTCATCGCGATTACATCGACGTAGCCCTCGGCGACGATGAGCGGGGCGCCCTCGCGCGCGGCCTTCCGCGCAAGGTGGTGATTGTAAAGAATGGCGCCTTTATGGAAGAGCGGGGTCTCCGGCGAATTCAGATATTTCGGCTCGGCGTCGCTGGAGAGGGCGCGCGCGCCAAATGCGATCACTCTCCCCGAAGGATCACGGATCGGAAACATAATGCGATCGCGAAAACGATCGTAAGCGACCGCGATGTCCTCGCCATGGATTAAAAGCCCGGCCTCGATCATCGTCGGCACCGGGATTCCCTCGCCGGCGAGATAATCGCGAAGCTCGTACTTTTCCGGCAGGGCATAGCCAAGGCCAAACCGGCCTTGCAGTCCGGCGTCCACGCCCCGACCGGCGAGATACGCGCGGGCCGCCCGCCCTTCTTTACCGGCAAGCCGCGCGGAAAAGTAGGATGCCGCGCGCGCCAGCACCTCATGCAGGTTTTTCCGCGCACTTTCCTCTGCCTCTGCCGCGGGCGAGGCTTGCGGCAGGGCAAGCCCGGCGTCATGCGCGAGACGCTCGACCGCGTCAGGAAACGAAAGCCCTTCGGTCTCCATCACAAAATCGAAAATATTGCCGTTTTTGCCGGCGGAAAAGTCGAACCAGGCCATTTTCCGGTCGTTGACAAAGAAGGACGGCGTTTTTTCCGCGTTGAAGGGTGAAAGCCCTTTCCACTCGCGCCCCGCCCGCACCAGTTTCACGCGCCCGCGCACGACTTCGGAAACCGGAAGCCTGGCTTTGATCTCGTCGAGAAAGGACGGCGGAAAACGCATGGACGCTCTGTTGGAGCCTATTTCAAAAGCCTCATCCTCGTCCTGAGGAGCAGCCAAGCCTGCGTCTTGAAGGAGTCTTGAGAAGCCCGCGGCGCCCTTCGAGACGCTTGCTTCGCAAGCTCCTCAGGGTGAGGGCTTAGGTTCTGTGCATCCTTTGAGACAGTCTCAGGAGTCAAATGCCCGGATTCGGCGCGCCGCGTAAAGGCCAATCGCGCTTGTCCCCGCTTATTCACAGGCAGGCTTGCCGGTACACTTGGCCTCTTGAAACTCGGCTTATCGCCCGGAGGACAGGTATGTGAAAATCGGTCACGGCTTAAATCAGCGGCCGCAGCGCCACCTCCTCATCGAAAAGTTGTGCGATGCGCTCCAAGACACGCGGGTTCGTCAGCGTGAGCGACCCTTTCGCCTGCGTGAACATTCCCAATCGCCGAAGCCGCGCCATCATCTTGTTGGTGTGCACGAGTGACAGACCGAGCGCATCCGCGAGGTGCTGTTGCGTTAGCGGAAAAGCAAATGCTCCTTTAGAGACAAGACCCAGCGCATCGGCTCGTTTGTAGAGCGCGACGATCAGGGCCGCGATCCGCTCCGCAGCAGTCCGGCGGCCCACGCTCATCAGGTTCTCGTCGACGTAGCTCTCTTCGCGCGAACCAAGCCAGGTAACGTCGAATGCAAGTTCCGGCCTTTGGCCGAACAGAGCCCACATCTTGCGCCGTGGCAGCAAGCAAAGTTCGACGTCTGTCAAAGCCTCAATTCCGTGCAGTGCTGCGTCGAACATCGCCGCCTGCAGCCCGAGTAGATCGCCGGGAAGCAGAAAGTTCAAAATCTGCCGGCGGCCATCCGGCAGGCTCTTGAAGCGGAATGCCCAGCCTGAATACAACGTATAAAGCTCTGGGCTGTCTTCACTGGCGTGAATGATCTCGGTGCCAGAAGGCAAGGTCAGATGATCGCTTTTGATGTCGTTGATGAAATTTAATTCGGCAGGGGTCACGGGCTTGAATAAACCGCACGCACGCAATCCGCATTCGAAACAGCTCACCCGCATGCCGAAAGCCTCCCCTGATCGACTGCCAGCCTCGATCTACGGTATGCCAGACTTTTCTCGGCGGATCGATCAAATCTTGGGGCCATTTAGTTCGGCGCAACTGACAACGCCGACCGGCCTTGCGAAATTAGCGCGCTCCGCGGCTTCATTTCTTTTTGAAACTGTGTCTTTTGACGTAATCAGGCGTAGGCAGGTGGGATAGCAGTATTATCGATATGGGCGCCTCGGACGCCCGGTGGCTGAGAGGCCGCATTGTCCGCCTCTAAAATGGCGAGTCCGGTCATGCCGATCATTGCATCGCTCGCACAAGACGCCTTTGATCCGGAAGCAATACGCGTTTTGGAGACCGCATTCGATGCTGCTTGGAAAACGCTAAGTTCGTCTGGCAGCGACTTGGCCGTGGAAAGCCGAGCGGCCTCAACCCGCGAACTGCTGGCTAGACGCATCATTGAGATGGCCGAGCGCGGTGAGAGAGACCCGCGTCGTCTCGCAGACGACGCGCTCCTGCATTTGGCGACCTCAATCAAGGCAAGATGACGCTCCCCAAAATTGCCCGGCTGAGCAAAGAGCGTCGGAACCAACTAACTAATAGGAGGACTCGGATGGACAATCGTCAAGTTGTCGCGACGTTGAACAAGCTGCTGGAGACGACTAAAGACGGTGAGGACGGCTTCCGTGCCTGCGCAGAAGGCGTCACAAGCTCTCGTCTGAAGACGGTGTTCGAGGATGCCGCCCGAAAATGCGACGAGGGCGCTGCTGAATTGGAGGCCGAGATACGGAGGCTCGGCGGCGAACCCGCGGCGTCCGGCACGGTCGGCGGTTCGCTGCATCGCGCCTGGACCAACATCAAGTCTTCGATTACCGGAATGGATGAACACGCGGTGCTGACCGAATGCGAGCGCGGCGAAGATGCGGCAAAACGCGCCTACGAGGCAGCGCTCGCGGAGGACCTTCCTCCGAATGTAAAAGCGATTGTGCACCGCCAGTACGAAGGTGTGAAGGCAAATCACGATCGAATCCGCGATCTTCGAAATCAGGCGGGCCAACCGAGGTAGTTGCCAACAACCAAAGTAGAGGACAAGCCAATGAAGAAGATACTTTCACCTGCGGCGCTCACGCTGCTCGCCAGCACCGCGGCGTTCGCACAGCAGCCGGGGCAAATGTCGCCTCCGACTGCGGCTCAACAATCGGGGACAAAGTCTCGTTCCGGCCCCGCAGTGCTTATGACGACGGTGCCGGGCGAGGGCGTCACAGTCACCAACTACTACAAGCAAAATGTCTACGACCCATCCGATAGCAAGATCGGCGAAATTGCCGACCTTCTTGTCAACAAGGAAGGTCGCGTCACGGCCGTCGTCATCTCCGTAGGCGGGTTCCTCGGAATGGGCGAGAAGGACGTCGCCGCGCCGTTCGAGGCGATCCGCGCGATGCAAAGGGGCAGCGAGTGGCACTTGGTCATGAACACGACCAAAGATGCCTTGAAGAATGCACCCGGCTATAAATACGATAGAACCACCACCACGTGGGTGTCCGACAAGTCGTAAGGGCCGATTCTGAGTCCTCCGCCCTCCAAAAGGAGGGCGGAGTGCATCATGCAAATTAGAGGACGCGTGTTATGGGTCGCGGTTTACTTCTCTGGCTGATTGGTGTGCCGATTCCGGTGATCATCCTGCTGTGGCTTTTCTTTCATTGAATCTTCGTTCCGAGAGAAAATTGAATTGGTCCCACCCTCTGCGCCTACCTCCGGTGCAGCCTCTCGTTCTCGGCGAGATGGGCCTGCCAGCCATGGCGTTCAAGCTCGGGGTCGAAATGCTCCACTTGCGGGAACCCGACGCAAAGATAGGCGATGAGCTTCCATGCGGGCGGAACATCGAGCGTGCGGGAAAGCTCCGCCGGGTCGAGGATCGACACCCATCCGACGCCAAGATTTTCCGCACGCGCGGAAAGCCAAAACGTGTGGATCACGGCGACCACCGAATAATCCAAGGCCTCCGGCATGGTTTTCCGGCCGAGACCAAATCCCGCGTCCGTCGCATGGTCACAGAAAACCGCGAGACGCACCGGCGCCTCGCGCAGCCCCGATAATTTGAGACTGGCATAGAGCGCCGCGCGGATCCCGCGGGGTTCTGGCCACGTGCGAAGGTGCGGCGACCGGAGCAGTGCGCGTTGCCGTGGGTCTCCCCCAACGTTTCGAAAGCAACTCTGGGGCACTCCAAGCTTTGCCTTTGACCCATTCCCAATTGCTCTCAACTGGCTGTACGATTGGCGTGGCGGCTGGCGTCGAGAGGCCGGGAGCTCATGGGCGAATGGGGAATAGGGCCGCCCATAAGACGCCCATAAGAAAGGCTCGATGGACGCCCGTCTCGGCCCGGCCTTTGCCGATCTCGCGGCCGCCAGAATGGCTACGAGCACCGCCAACATAATGGCTGCCAAGCCCGTGGCTATTTTCGCCGCCCACGCGATGGCTACGTTTACGGCCCGCAGCATCGGCGCCGGCAGAAAAGCTGAGGGCCAAAAGACCGGAAATCAGAAAGCGCTTCATCGGAATTCGTGCCCGGAAATCTCTGCGACGATCGGAATGGCGTCCGGCCATTCTGCCTTTGCGAGATAAGCGATATTATGGAAGTGCTGGAGGCGCGGGATGCTCGCCCAGATTATGTCAATATGGAATGAGCCACTCGTGCATAGTTGAGCAGTTTGCAATCTTTCAGATTTCATGGAATCTTTCTTGCCCGGTCTCGCAGCCTCTGGGCACCCTAATAAATGCCGCCTCAAGAATACGCACCCGCCTGTCCGGTCACAGGGCTTCCGGCGGTCCGGCATGTCCAGTGGGTGACGGCCCGCCTCCTCGCCGACCTTTGGCGCATCGTGTACAAGACGGACGCTCGGCCAAGCTTTCGCGGCGTGGAAAGGTTCGGATTATGGGAATCGCCGGCAGGCCTCTATTTCTTCGATCCCCCGCTTGAAGGAGACCGCGCGTTTTATGTCCAGTTCTACGCGAGGGTACAGGAATTAAAACTTTGTTCGGGTCAAACCATTCGGCACGAATTCCTGATGGCCGCGCGGCGCATCGAAGCGGGAGCCCGCGTACTCGATGTCGGCTGCGGGTTCGCGAGCTTCCGTTCATGCCTGCCCGAAGCGGTTTACACCGGGCTAGATCCGCACTTCGCCGAAGGCAGCACGGCCGGCGGGGTTCGCAATGAGACGCTCGCGCAACATCTCGTCGCGCATGCGGGGTCCTACGATGCCGTCTGCGCGTTCCAGGTCCTAGAACATGTCAAGGCGCCGGCGGCCTTGTTCGCCCAGATGGTGCAAGCGGCAAAGCCTGGCGGCCTTATCTTCGTTGGCGTTCCGCACGTCCCGTCCGCACTGACCCGCATCCCGAATTTCGTGATGAACGCGCCGCCCCATCATCTGACGTGGTGGACAAAGTCCGCTCTCGTGGAATTGGCAAAAGGCGCCAACGCCGTCATTGACGACATCGCGCGTGTCCCGTGGGGTAGCAACGATTCTCTCATATATTGGGTCGGGCGCTGCACTCCAGTCAAATGCACCGGTCCGTATTTTCGCGGTGCGTGGTCCTGGCACGCGGCCGCCGCGCTCGGCCTGCTCGGCGGCCCGCTTGCGCACCGGTTACTTGGCACACCGGTGGCCAAGGACGAGGGCGCGGGGCTGCTGTTGACGGCGCGGCGGGCAATGGATGCGAATTGAGTGGCGTCGCCTTCGGCTTGCGTATCTGATCGCGGCGTTGACACCGGCGCCGCGCTTAGCACGGGCGCGAGGCGTGAACCAGGTAATAACCCAACAATGAGCACCATCGCAGGCCTACTGTTGATCGCGTGGATCACGATCGCGATCTTAAGTACACTTTCGGCTTGGCGCTACACATGGGGGCTTCCGTTGAGCGAAATTCCGGGGAGTACGCCTCCCGTCGCCGTCATCGTAGCCGTGAAGAATGCTTCGGAGGTTTCGCGAGCGTTCTTTTGCCGGCTACGCCATCAAGCCTATCCGGACTATCGAATCATCGCAGCGGTCGAGTCCGAGGAAGATCCCGCCTTCGCCATGGTAACGGAGGAGTCGCACCACCCGGGAGCACCCCTTCGCACGGTTGTCGCCGGTCAATCGGGACAGTCTGGCCAGAAGGTCTGGAATTTGCTCGCTGCCCTCGACGCAATCGAAGACCGCGATGAGATCGTGGCATTCGTCGACGCGGACACGCTGCCCGCGCCCGAGTGGCTTTCCCGGCTCGTTGCCGCTCTGGTCAACACGGGGCGTGACGCAGTCACGGGTTACCGCTGGATCGTCCCGGCCGACAACCGGGTGAGCTCGGCCGTCGTCGCGGCGGCGAACGCGTCCGTTGTGACGGTGCCGAGACTGCCTTCGGTAATTAACCATTGCTGGGGCGGGACGATGGCCATGCGGCGCAAGACGCTGGAGCGCATCGATATCCGCCGCTATTGGGCCGGAGCAATCAGCGACGACGCGCAAATGACCCGCGCGTTCAAGGAAGCAGGGTGCGAGGTCTTCTCGCCGCGCCAGAGCCTCCTTTTGTCCCCCGTGGCGATGAGTTGGAGCGAAGCTCTTTCGTTTGGGCGGCGCCAATACCGTATCGTGTTACTGCATGACTCCGGCATTTGGGCGCTGGCGGCGCTCGGAACGCTCGTCCCGGCTGCCGCCGCGATTGCCGCGCTGTGCATGGCCCTGCAAGGGAGTGTCCTTGCCATCGTCCTGATTGGCGTATCTCTCGTTTTGGGCGAGATTCGTTACCGGTGCCGGCGCAGAATCGTCATTGCCCTCTGGGGAGAGGCGACGGCAGCCGGACATCCAATATACTGGCGGGTCGAACGGTGGCTGCGTCCCATCTGGTGGAGCTTCCATGCGTTGTGCGTGTTCTCGGCGCCCGGCTCCCGCCACATTCGCTGGGCCGGCATTGACTACCGGGTTCGAGGGCCGCAGGATGTCGAAGTGTCGAGGCCGCCAGCCGCACCACCCTCAATGAGCGGTCGCCGCTAGATCCTTATCCGCTCTCAGGCGGGCAATCCGCGCCGGAACCGGCGGGTGGGAGTAATAGAACAAGGTGTAGAGCGCGTCCGGCGTTAGGGTTGAAAGATTGTCCCGCGCGAGCTTCGTCAAGGCGCTGATCATCGGGCCGGAGCCGGCCATCGCCTTCGCGAAATTGTCGGCCTGATACTCGGCGCGGCGCGACAGCCAGCTTGTCAGCGGCGACAGCAAATGCGCGCCGGGTCCGAGCGCGGTCAGCACCACGATTAAAACCAAACCCGGATCGGCTGGCAGACCGAATGCACCGGCCAATCCGCGGGGCGCGAAAGCCCAATGAAGGACAGCAAAACCAACAAACGAAAGCGCCGCCATCTCGGCAATGCGCTGACCGATATGGCCGAGCTTGTAGTGCCCCAGTTCATGGGCGAGAATCGACAAGATTTCATCTGGCGTATGGTTTTGCAAAAGCGTGTCGAAGAAGACGATGCGCTTCGCCTTGCCGAAGCCGGTGAAATAGGCGTTGCCGTACGTCGAACGTTTGGAGGCGTCCATGACATAGAGCCCCTTGGATGCGAAACCGCATTTCGCAAGAAGCGCTTCGACGCGCGACTTCAACGCTCCGTCCGGCATGGGCGTGAACTTGTTGAACAAGGGCGCGATGACAGCTGGATAAATCACGCTCATCGCGATCGTCAGAGCCATCAACGCCGCCCAGCCAAGGAGCCACCAGGTGTCAGGCATGACGCGGAGCAGCCAGAACAGACCGTAAAGCATAGGGACCCCAAGGAGAGCCGAGAGCGCCACGCCTTTTATCCGGTCGCGCAGAAACATCGCCGGGGTCGCACGGTTGAAGCCGAACCGGGCTTCCAGCGCGAAGGTACTGTAAATCGAGAACGGCAGCTGAAGAATACGCTCTACCAGCGCGAAAGCGGCCACGACGGCGACAGCGCGGGAGATGCCAGGAGCAATGTATCGCGCCGCCAACGCGTAGAGCGGGCCGAGCAAGACAATCAGCCAAAACACCGCAAGGACAGTGTCGAAGATGGTCTCCGCGATCTCCAGCCGCGTGCGGGCCAGTGTGTAGGAGGCCGCCCGCCGGTGTTCGTCGGAGCTGATCGCGCCGGCAAACCCGTCCGGAACATGCTCGCGATGGGCGGCAACAGCGGCGGCCTGACGGTACATGAGGGAGATGCCAAGGATTCCTGATAGGATAATGGCGAAAATAATTGCGATGGAGATCATCTCTTGATTCCTCGGATGCCGGAGGAGCTTATAGCGGACTATATAGTTGGCGTTCGAGGCCAAGGAGCGCAACGGGGCCGATCCGGCAATCGAGAACGCCGATTTGAGGTTCTTTCGGCAAAGGAATGGTCATCATGAATTTGGCGCCCATCGCCGCTCGTTGGCAACCGCGGCTCCTTGCACTCTTGCGGATCGTCACGGCCTTGCTGCTTCTCCAGCATGGAACCGCAAAGCTGTTCGGCTTCCCGCGTGTCGCAATGTTCGACAACCTCCAGCTCCTGTCGCTCTTAGGGGTCGCGGGCGTTCTGGAGTTCGGCGGCGGCGTTCTGCTACTGCTTGGCATCTTCACCCGCCCGGTAGCTTTCATCCTCTCCGGCGAGATGGCGGTTGCCTATTTTCTCGCGCATGCGCAAAAAAGCTTCTTTCCTATTCTCAACCACGGCGAGCTTGCAGTCCTCTATTGCTTTGTCTTCCTTTATCTCGCCGTGGCGGGCGGCGGCGCGTTTAGTTTTACGCGCGAAAGGCTTACGCCGCCTTCCATTTGATCGAACAGCCGATCGAGGGAGTTTGGTTCTTCGGCGCTTCGCCTGTGGCCGCGATGCTGCGCATGGCCTCGACAAGCT
>JBOHJU010000062.1:0-11103 GCA_050728755.1 Methylocella sp. | reverse complement strand
TTGGAGACGAGGTCGAGTTTCTCCTCAAGCGCGGCGGTGAAGTCGTAGCCGACGTAACGGGTAAAAAAGCTCTCCAGAAATGCGGTCACGAGACGGCCCTTGTCTTCTGGGATTAGCCGCTTCTTGTCGAGGCGAACGTAGTCGCGCTCGCGCAGAACCGCGAGGGTCGAAGCATAGGTCGAAGGCCGGCCGATGCCAAGTTCCTCCATGCGTTTGATGAGGGTCGCCTCGGTGAAGCGCGGCGGCGGCTCGGTGAAATGCTGGTTTGCCTCGATTTCGTCCTTGGCGAGCGCCTCACCTTTGGCCATTGCGGGCAGACGGCCGTCGTCTTCGTCCTCGTCGTCGTCGCGGCCTTCCTGATAAAGTTTCAAAAAACCGTCGAAACGTACGACCTGCCCAGTCGCGCGGAGGTCAAGTATTCGCTCGCCTGCTTGCGCCAAAATATCAATGGTGGTGCGTTCGAGTTCGGCAGATTCCATTTGGCTCGCAATCGTGCGGGTCCAGATAAGCTCGTAAAGCCGCCTTTGATCGGGTTCGAGGCCACGTGCGACAACTTTCGGCAAGCGAGCGGGATCGGTCGGGCGGATTGCTTCATGCGCTTCCTGCGCATTCTTGGCTTTCACCGTATATTTGCGCGGCGCCTTCGGGACATAACGGGCACCGAACTCCTTGCCGATGACAATGCGCGCGCTCGCGATCGCCTCCGGCGCGAGATCGACGCCGTCGGTCCGCATATAAGTGATGAGACCCACCGCCTCGCCGCCGATTTCGGCACCTTCATAAAGCCGCTGGGCGAGCTGCATGGTCCGGGCGGGGGCAAAGCCAAGCTTGCGGGAGGCCTCCTGCTGCAATGTTGAAGTGGTGAAGGGTGGTGGCGGATGCCGCTTCGCGGGCTTGGCCTCGATCCCAGCCACCGAGAATTTCGCCGCGTCGAGGGCGGCCTTGAAGGCTGCCGCTTCCGCCTCCGAGCCAATGTCGAGGCGATTGATGCGCTGGCCGTCGGCCCCCGCGAGCCGGGCAACGAAAGGCGCCCCGGCCTTGGTCTGCAAATGCGCCGTGATGGACCAATATTCGCGCGCTACGAATTTTTCGATGTCGAGCTCGCGGTCGCAGACCAGGCGCAAGGCGACGGATTGCACCCGTCCAGCCGAGCGGGCGCCGGGCAATTTGTGCCATAGCACCGGCGAAAGACTAAATCCGACGAGATAATCGAGCGCGCGGCGGGCGAGATAGGCATCGACGAGCGCGGCGTCGATCTCGCGCGGATGATTGATGGCATCCAAGATCGCGGATTTGGTAACCGCGTTGAACACGACCCGCTCCACGGGTTTCGTCCCGAGGAGTTTTTTCGCCTTCAACACCTCGAGGACGTGCCAGGAAATCGCCTCGCCTTCGCGGTCGGGGTCGGTGGCCAGAATGATCCGGCTCGCGCCCTTCACCGCCTTGGCTATTTCCGCCAATCGTTTGGCCGATTTGGAATCGACATCCCATAGCATGGCGAAATCGCCGTCCGGATCGACCGAACCATCCTTCGCCGGCAAATCGCGAACGTGGCCATAGGAGGCATAAACTTCATAGCCCTTCCCGAGATATTTGGTGATCGTCTTGGCCTTTGCCGGCGACTCGACGATGACGACATCCATGCAATGATCCTTCGTTCTTGCCAAAGAGGTTTTCCCAAAGGGTCTTTCTTCGAGCGCATGCCCAACGAGCCCGCAGGGGCTGAAGATCGAATGGCAGCGTTCACGCTGGTAGTCTTTGAGCCGGAGCTTGGCCTAAATTAATGACAGGAAGATGGGGGAGCGCGAGGCGAGTGTCAAATCGCGCGGAAAATATCAGGCAAGCTGAACCATTCCATCTCAAAAAGCATTTACGCTAAAGAACCTAGCTAAGGTCAAGCCCACGTTTCGCCGATCAAGAAAATGCGGAGAAGCCAAGTATGAAATCGCACGAAACGAGAATCGATTTGCAATCGAACGCCAAGGCAATTTCCATCGATCTTCTGAACTCCCGCCTGGCATACGCCATAGATTTAGCTCTCGTGACGAAACAGGCGCAGTGGAATCTCAAAGGGATTCAATTCATTGGCGTGCGTGAGATGCTTGGCAGTTTCCGCGCCGAACTCGATTCCCATGTCGATACAATCGCGGAACGCGTCGTGCAACTTGGCGGAACAGCGCTCGGGACAAGCCAAACCGTAACAAACAAGACCACACTCAAACCATATCCCACTGATATTTACAAGATCACGGATCATGTCGCGGCGCTAATCGAGCGCTACTCCGCTGTCGCGAACGCGGCCCGTGCCGGCATCGACCGGGCGGAAAAGGCGGGCGACGCGGATACGGCGGACATATTGACGGAGTTTTCCCGCAATCTCGACAAATCCCTGTCGTTTCTCGAAGCCCACCTTCAGGAAGCAGCCTGAACCGCAGCTCGCGGGGAACGCTCGCCAGAATTCCGTTCGCTCCACGTAAATCGCGTAGAGAAATCAGGCGGCGCGGCCCATGCCGACGTGGCCGTTACTTTTTAATCGCCAGGCTCTGCAGCTTGCTCCCCGGCGGGGCGCCCTCCGGAAAAATTTCAAAGGCGTAAACTGCTCCAACCGCGTCGGTTGGAAATTCGACGGTCCGCCCGGCGTTGCCGCTTGCGTCGGTCCGAACGGTTCCAAGCTGGCGGAAGCATTTCAAGAAAATACGGTAGCTCGTGTTGGGAGATACGCCGGCAAGGCGTATGGCGGCGGTAGTCGTGGTACTTGTCTCGGGAGACACCGTCACGGAGCCGACGGCTGAACCAGTGTCGCCGACTTTATCATTTGTGCAGCTGCCTTCGTCCTGGTGGACAAGCGCAACCGTCGTCGCCGTCGTCGTCGAGAGCGGGAGCTGGATCGGACAAGCGGTGCCGTCCCGCGCCGAAATGGTGTAGGAATATGTCTTGCCGCCGCTGCCGGCCTTGACGACCCTCCCGATCGTTGCACCGGCAGGAGCGCTATCGGCCGACGTGAAATCGGCATGATCGTTGTACCAGCAAGTCAGCGGTTGATTTTGCGCAAATGCCGCGCCCGCGCCCGGTACAATCGCCGTCGCGATCAAAATAGTCTTCCACAGGGTTTTCATGGCGTTCCGGTTTTTGATGAGAGCCTTTCCCGGCAGCGCTTGAACCGCTTTGCGCCGGGAAACGCGACTGGACAAACACAGTGAAGCGCTTCACGATTTTCTGAAGGCGCCCGCAAGAAGGCGATCTTGGGGCGAAATCTGTAGCACGCCCGGGATCGCTTGGATATTCCCGTGCCCCGCACGGGACGCGGCGGAGCCTTGACCGGCGGAAAGCTGATTAATATGTGGGTAGATTGTATACGCCTCCGCTAACGACCGTGGCGGGGCTGGCTCGCGTCAAATACAACAGGGCCGATGGTCAACCCGCCGAAAGCGCCCGCATTTCCACACCGGCATCTGCTCGGGATCGAGGGGCTTTCCGCACAAGACATCGGCTTTCTACTCGATCTCGCCGAGGCGGCGATCGAAGTGTCGCGCCAGGTCGAGAAAAAGCGCTCGACCTTGCGCGGGAGGACTTTGATCAACCTTTTTTTCGAGGCATCGACCCGGACCCAAGCGTCCTTCGAGCTCGCCGGCAAGCGTCTCGGCGCCGACGTTATGAACATGCCGGTGGCAACCTCGAGCATGAGGAAGGGCGAGACGCTGATCGATACCGCGATGACGCTGAACGCGATGCGGCCCGATATTATCGTAGTGCGCCATGCCCAGGCCGGCGCGGTGCATCTTTTGGCGAAAAAGGTCGATTGCGCGGTCGTCAACGCGGGCGATGGCGCGCATGAGCATCCAACCCAGGCGTTGCTCGATGCGCTCACGATCAGGCGCAACAAGGGCAGGATCGAAGGCCTCACCGCCGCGATCTGCGGCGACATCCTTCATTCGCGTGTCGCGCGCTCCAATATACTGCTGCTCTCGGCGCTCGGCGCTCGGGTGCGGGTGGTCTCGCCATCGACGCTGCTGCCGCCCGGAATCGAACGCATGGGGGTCGAGGTATTCCGTGACATGCGCGCTGGGCTCGAGGGCGCCGACATCGTGATGATGCTGCGCTTGCAGCGCGAGCGGATGCAGGGTGGCTATGTTCCCTCGGCCAAGGAATATTTCCGCTTTTTCGGCCTCGACGAGGCAAAGCTTTGTTACGCCAAACCCGATGCGCTGGTACTTCACCCGGGACCGATCAACCGCGGCGTCGAAATCGATTCGGCCATCGCCGACGGGCCGAGGAGCCTCATCCGCGAGCAGGTCGAGATGGGGGTCGCGGTGCGGATCGCCGTTTTGGAGGCCCTGGCGCAGCATTTGCCCAATGGATGAGAGATTGCGTGAAAAGTTCCCCGACAACCGCCATTGCCCACCGGCCGCTCGCGCTCGTCAACGCGCGGCTGATCGATCCGGCGAAACTCAGCGAGACCATGGGCGGAGTGTTTGTCGCCGATGGCCTGATCCGCGATTTTGGCGCCGCCATTATGCCGGCAAATCTCCCTGCGCACGCGCGAGTCATCGATTGCGGTGGCGATTGCGTGGCGCCCGGCCTCATCGACATGTGGACGTTCATCGGCGAGCCCGGCGCCGAACATCGCGAGACGATCGCGACAGCGACCCTGGCCGCAGCAGCTGGCGGCATCACGACCGTGCTTGCCCGCCCCGATACCAATCCGCCGGTCGACGGGGCGGCGGTGGTCGATTTTCTGTTGCGCCGCGCGCGCGATACCGGCCGCGTGCGGGTGCTGCCCTTGGCGGCCTTGACGGCCGGCCTCGGCGGCGCGGAGATTGCCGAGATCGGCCTGTTGCAACTGGCGGGCGCGGTGGCGTTCAGCGATGGCGCGCGAACGATTCGCAACGCGCGGGTCATGCGCCGCGTCATGCAGTACGCTCGCGATTTCGATGCTCTCGTCATCCATCATGCGCAAGACCCTGATCTTGCCGCCGAAGGGGTCATGAACGAAGGCGAATTCGCCTCGCGCCTCGGCCTTGCCGGAATTGCGCGCGAGGCGGAAGCCATCATGCTCGACCGCGACATAAGGCTCGTGAACCTAACCGGCGCGCGTTACCATGCCGCGCTCGTCACGACGGCGCTTTCCCTTGACATTATTGCCAAAGCCAAGGCCGATGGTCTGCCAGTGACCTGCGCCACCTCGATCAACCATCTGACCCTCAACGAGAACGACATCGGCGATTACCGCACGTTTTTGAAACTCGCGCCGCCGTTGCGCCACGAAGATGAGCGACGCGCGCTTGCCGCGGCTTTGGCGTCGGGCCTCATCGACGCCGTGGTTTCGGATCATAACCCGCAGGATGTCGAAACCAAACGCCTGCCGTTCACCGAGGCGGAAGATGGCGCGATCGGCCTGGAGACCATGCTTTCGGCTGGCCTGCGGCTCGTTCATTCCGGCGAAATTTTACTCCCGCGCCTGATTGCCGCGATGACCATCCGGCCGGCCGAAATCCTCGGACTGCCGCAAGGAAGGCTTGAAGTGGGTGCGCCGGGCGATCTCGTCCGCTTTGACCCCGACGAACCCTATGTGGTCGACCCATTGCTGCTGCACTCGCGCTGCAAGAACACGCCTTTCGACGAGGCGCGCATGGAGGGCAAGGTGAAGCTCACCATGGTCGCGGGCGAGATTGTTTTCGAGGCGGAATGAGATCGCCGCCCGCCGCAAGGAAGACTGCTCCCGCCGACTGCCGACGACCATCAAGACGTGATTGCGGCGCTATGGCCTCCGTGTGTGGCTCGTTCCACGGCATGCAAGAACGACGCTCGCGCGCCAGAAAGCGCGCCACCGTCGTTTCGCCAGCCGCAAGCCGCGCCATCGCCTGCTCGCGCAAATCCATCGAAGAAGGCTTCGCCATGCCTGCCGGCCTCCTTCGGTCAACAGGTTGATCCTGATTTGCGATCCCTCGGCAATTCCCGATTCAAGCAAAATGTGACTTGCTCAAGGATTTTATAATCTCCCGAGGGCCGATCTTTTTGCGTGAATGCGCAGTGACTTCGAGAAGAAACGCGCTATGTTACCCGCCGCACCTTTCCCTGCACGCCATCGAAGGCGCCTTCGACGAGTTCGCAATAGAGCAGACGCGCCGGATCGACGGGCCCCGCGAAAACGAGCCGGCCCAGCGGCACCGGCGCGAAACCCATCCGGCCATAATAGGACATGTCGCCGACGAGCAGAACCAATTCATGCCCAGCCGCCCGCGCGGCATCGAGCGATTTCATCACCAGCTCTTCGCCGATTCCGCCAGCGCGAAATGGCGGATCGACCGTCAGCGGGCCAAGCAGCAGCGCAGGCCGGTCGGCGCACAAAATTGGCGTCATCCGATTGGCGCCGACAAGCAAGGTGCCGACTCTCGCGACGAAGGACAAGGCGTAGTCCGGCTCGCCCCGTTCGCGCAGCCTGTACGCAGAACGGGCGAACCGGCCCGGCCCAAATGCGCGCTCGTCGAGCTTTTCGATCGCCGCGAGGTCGGCTGGCGTTTGCGGGCTTAGCGTGAGGGAAAGCTCTGCCATCGGCTTGCCATCGAGAGGCACACGGGCCGTCCTAAAGTCTGTACCCGGCGCGCGAACTGCAGCGTGGCAATCCGCAGGTTTCACGCCGCGAAAAGGGGACGACGCCACCCTTTGGGTGCGGCGAGGCAAGGTTATGCGAAGTTTCGCTGTTAACGCGCGCCACAGCTCCTGAGCCGGCGGAAACAGCCTTCCTCGAAAACACCGCAACGTCATAGAGCGCCGTTTCGGAAGGCTCAAGGATTTCTGACGCATCGCCAGGCGCTTCGACAAGCTCGCGCAAAACTTCTCTTCTCCATACCCTAGGATTGCTAAAGGCGCCCGCTTGTGCTGGCGGCTCGCCGCACTATAGTGCGCGCTTCTCGCGGATATCCGCCTCGCCGGGTGGTTAAGATGACCAGCCGGAAGCGCGAATGCGGACAGCGGAGGGGTGGCCGAGCGGTTGAAGGCGCACGCCTGGAAAGTGTGTATACGGGAAACCGTATCGCGGGTTCGAATCCCGCTCCCTCCGCCAGAGGGCTCTTTTTCCGGTTCCGCACGGCTCCAAAATCTCGAAAAAATTCCCAAAAAATCAACCGTCTGACGCTTGACTTATTTGTACAGCTTTGTACGACTTTGCCCCGATCCAACGCCGCCAACTGGACCCAACTAGGACGCGTGGCGTTCGGCGGACAAAATTCGTGGTCAAATTTCTGAACCGTTTGACGGCCAGGACCGTCGCGGCCTTGAAGGCTCAAGGCCGCCACGCGGACGGCGGCAACCTCTATTTGAGAATCGACGCCGGCGGCCGCAAGCGCTTTACTTTCATGTACACGTTCGGAGGCCGCCAACGCGAGACCGGCCTCGGCGGCGTTCATTGCGTGACGCTCGCCAAGGCGCGCGAAACAGCCTCGGCTTTCCGCGCGGTATTGGCCGATGGCCGCGACCCGCTTGAACGGCGTCCGGCCGGTATCGCGGCAGTTGAACCGCAAAGTTTTGGCCAAGCGGCGGAATCCTTCCTTGCGGTGAAATCGCCGAGTTGGCGCAACGCGAAGCACCGCGTGCAATGGCGCATGACGCTCCAAGTTTACGCGGCGTCCCTTTGGCCCATGCCCGTCGAAAATGTCGATACGGCGGCCGTCCTTTCCGTCCTGCGGCCCCTTTGGCGGGAGAAGCCCGAAACCGCGTCGCGTCTTCGCGGCCGGATCGAGGCCGTACTTGATGCCGCGCGGGTTGCCGGGCATATGCCAGCCGATCGCCCGAATCCGGCGCGCTGGAAAGGCCACCTCGAAAAAATCTTGCCGCCCGCGAAAAAGTTATCGCGCGGTCATCATGCGGCGATGCCTTACGGCGAAATGGCGGCCTTCATTCATCGCCTTCGCGGGCAAAAAGCGATGGCCGCGCGGGCGCTCGAATTTTTGATATTGACGGCGGCGCGGACCGGCGAAGTGCTCGGCACGCGCTGGCGGGAAATCGACGTTGACGCGAAGGTCTGGACGATACCGGCCGCGCGGATGAAGGCCGGCCGCGAACACCGCGTGCCTCTTTCCGGCCAGGCGGCGGCGACCCTCGAAAGGCTCGCCTTGCACAAGACGGGCGATTTCGTCTTTCCCGGCCAAAATCTCAAAAGGCCGCTTTCTAATATGGCGCTCGCAATGGCGCTGCGCCGGATGAAAATCGAAGGCGCGACGGTGCATGGTTTTCGTTCGAGCTTCCGGGATTGGGCGGGCGATTGCACGCGCTTCCCGCGCGAGGTCGCCGAAGCCGCGCTCGCCCATGCCGCCGGCGGCGCGACGGAACAAGCCTATCGTCGCGGCGACGCGCTCGAAAAGCGGCGCGTGCTGATGGACGCATGGGCCGCGTTTTGCGAACGAGGCGAGACGGCGCGGCAATGACGCGGCAATGACGAAGCCGACGGGGAACCCGCGCGGGCGGCCAAAAAAGAAGATCATCCTTTCCGGTGAAACGGCCGCGTTCTTCCGTGCCGCTCAGGACAGCCAATTGCCGGACGGCGGCGATCGCCGCGTTCTGCGGTGCATCGAAGAGATCAAACAAAGGATGAGCATCAATATGCGCACCGCGCCGGGCGCTGCGATTTGGCTCGGGGCTCTTTTCATAGAGCTTGAGTTCCGGCTTCTTTGTGACAATGCAGAAATGAGCTTTGTCCTGCAAACGCAGAAGACGGTGTTGACCATGAAAGGGAAGCGCACGCGGCGCTGCGTCATGTTGGTCGCTCGCGCCTATGAGTGCGCGACAGGTAAAAGAGCGGCCGAGCCATATCGAAAAAGAAGACGGTGCAATGGCCCGTTTTTGCGATTTGTGAAGATCGCCGCGAAGAATTCTCGCGCTGCTGGCTTATGGCCCGATACGGACCAGGCTTGGAAAGGAACGATCGGCCGCGCGCTAAAATTGCGAGACGATCCTGGCCAGCGTGAGTTCGAAGGTCTTGCCTTGTGCAATTTTTTGCACGGAAAGCGGGCGCCCTTTTCCCCGCGCATAGGAACGGACGGCTGATAATTCAAGACGGTAAAAAATATTTTCCAAAATCCGCTTTATTCACAAAATCGGGGGTGAAATGTGTGATTTATGGAAGGCCACTGAAACCATCCCCATGGGAGTTGAGCAAGTGGCCCAAAGAAAATCCAATGATGCCCCCCTTCTTTTTTCGGTCCCCGAGACATGCTCCAAACTCGGCATCAAGCAGAATTCGCTCTACAATTTGGTGGCCACCGGGAAGATTCAGCCGGTCAAGATCGGCGCGCGAACGCTTTTTCTATCCGATGAAATTTCTCGCTTCGTCGATGGCCTGAAGGAAGACCG
The DNA here is from genome assembly GCA_050728755.1 of Methylocella sp. GTDB lineage: Bacteria > Pseudomonadota > Alphaproteobacteria > Rhizobiales > Beijerinckiaceae > Methylocapsa. Next base: position 1,755 of record JBOHJU010000062.1, on the reverse strand, counting down.
GCGCGTCAAGCGGCTGGCCAAGCAGCTCGACGCTACGGCTTGATTTCATGGTCCTCGCAACCAAACCCCCGCGCGCGGGCGTCGCGGCGGGGGCTGCTGGTTCATCATCTTGCGATCCGGCGGATGACGGCCATGCCCATATCCTCCTCCGCCCGCGCGCGCAAGCGTTTTCGCGCGTACGCCCCCTGCTTTTCCGCATCCCCGCGAAAACGCGCGGCCGCAAAACGAAGAAGGTCCGCGCCAAGCAAAAAAAAGCTCCGCGGGCGCGGACGGTGATCGAAATTTCCGGCGAGCGAATTGGCCCGGAATTTGAGGTCGAGCTCCGGGCGATCAGGCGAGCTCTCAAGGGCGCGCCATTCGTCGCGGCCTGCAACCGTCTCTGCGTGCCGGTCCTGGAATTCGAGCCGGGATGGAATCGGCACGGCGGCATGATCACTTCATCCTTGCGGCCCGCAGTCATCGATGATCTTCGGCGCGAATTACAGAAGCGGCGCATTCGATTTTCCCGGACCGGCAAGCCGGCTTCTGGTGGCCCGCTTTTTCATTTTGAGGAGCTGTTGCGCCGCGCGGGCCGCGCGCGGATGGGGTGCGTCGGCAGCGTGTGGCTCCGCATCGATCTGTCCAATCACATCATCGCGACATCGCCGCCGCTTTATTTCGGCCAATCTAGGAAATTTTGATGTTAGGCCGTCAATGATCGCGCTCGTGACAGGCTCGCTTTTCCGCGTGCCAGAACAGCGCACATCTAAAAACGGGCGCTGCTTCGTTTCGGCGACGGTCCTCGCGCATGAGCGCGAAGAAGCGCAATTCGTCAAGGTTGCCGCGTTCTCGGAGACGGCTCGCACTGAGTTGATGCGGTTGGCCGAAGGCGAAATGGGGAGCGTGCAGGGGCCGCTCAGCGCCGCCCCGGCCGCAGGATCGAGGCACCGTGCTGGGAAGTGGTCCGCCGCGTCTGGCGATCCCGACGATTCGATTCCATTCTGAGGGCGCGATGACCGACGAACGTCAGGATAAAGATGCACAGGGTGCCGGCGGTAAGCGAAAGAGCGGTGGCGACGATTTCATCAATGTCGATAATCTGGTCATCTTGGATTTTCCAGCGGCCGCGCCGAGCGCTTCGAAAGGGAGCGGCCGGAAGCCGCCAAAAAAACCACCGCATTCTAGCGGCGGCGATTCCGGCGGCGATGGAAGCGCGGCGCCGCCGGACGACGAAGACGGCGGTAGAATTATCGCATGCATGAACAGGCAGTTTGCGTTTATTCTTCTCGGCGCCACGGGGATGATCATGCGCGAAAACCCAAACGCGCTGCCAAAAGACAAGTTGCGATTTTTGTCCCTCGAGGCATTTAAGGCCTATTTGGTCAACAGAGGCTCGTTTATTAAAAAGCGGGCGCTGACACCTGATGGAATTTGCAGGGAGAAAACAAAATTCGTGAAATGGGCGACGTTGTGGCTGAACGCAGCCTCGCGCCGGACCTTCGACGGGATCGATTTCTACCCTGATCCGAATGGTGCTGTGCGAGCGCCGTCCTATTTCAATCTGTGGCGAGGATTCGGCTGCGTGCCGGACGATTCGGATCCGAGAGAACGGCCGCTCGCCTACAAGACGTTTCGTGATCATCTTTTTATTAGGTGTTTAGTCCCACGTTGTGCTGGAATGGATCGACCTTAAAGCGGTCCGGCTCTTTCGTCCAGATTTTGCAGATGTATTCATAGGGGGTCAGACCTTTGAGCGTTTTGAGGCGTTTGGCGAAG
>JBOHJU010000061.1:0-11138 GCA_050728755.1 Methylocella sp. | reverse complement strand
GACTTCCGTCGCATCGCCACCCGCTACGACAAGCTCGCGCAAAACTTCTTTTCGGCCCTCCGCTTCGCCGCTACCTTAGCCTATTGGATCTGAATTAATTGAGTCCGGACCCTAAGGGTTGAGCAGGACCCCGCGCATTTGAGCAGGAACCAAATGTCGCCCACATGAGGTTACCCATGGCGAATCCCAAGCCCGACGTTCCAATCCTTGCCTTTTCTTCGGCCGAAGGCTGGGAGACGTGGCTGTCAGCGGAATACGCGACATCGAATGGCATGTGGTTGAAGCTGGCAAAGAAGGGAACTGGGATCGCCAGCGTATCCAAGTCCGAGGCGATCGACACCGCGCTCTGTTACGGTTGGATCGATGGTCAGCTCGACAAATTCGATGAATGCTATTGGCTGGTTCGTTTCACTGCCCGGAAACCAGGGAGCAAGTGGTCGCAGATCAACCGCGATCGGGCGACCGCCTTGATCGCGCAGAGCCGCATACGCCCGGCCGGAATGTTTGAAATCGAGCGGGCCAAGGCCGACGGTCGCTGGGACGCGGCCTACGCCCCGCAGAGCACAGCGACCGTTCCCAATGACCTGCGGATCGCCCTCGGTCTTGCCCCAGACGCCCTACGTATGTTCGATCGGCTTGACAGCGCCAATCGATACGCCATCCTCCACCGCCTCCACAACGCGAAGGGTGCAAAAACCCGGCGGCGCGGATCGAAAAATTCGTCGCGATGCTGGTTCGGGGCGAGACCGTTCATCCGATGAGGGGGAAGCCTGAACGCCAATGAGATTGCCTCAATGACGATGATTGCCACTTAACCACGCGGATAGCCCACGGCACTACGCGGCTTGCGCAAATATCGCATACAGCCAAACCGTCGCACGAAACAGTTTAGCTCGCATCCAATTGATGCGCCCCGCCTCGGCCGTGGCCTAGGCCTCTAAAGCCACCGGCGGCGCGGCGGCGCGGCGTTCGGGTCGGGGCGGTTGTCCGAATCGGTTGGACCAGCCTGACCGCCGCTGCCCTTAAGCGCTTTGTAAGCGAGAAGACCCAGGATCGCCATCATTATTCGCGACATTCCGCCGCCACTGCCGCTGCTGGGCCGACGTTGGCCGCGCGGGCCATTCTTCATGCCCTGGATGATATCACGTAGTCCCATGTCTGCCTCCTGAATGCCCCCGCCTCCGATACTATCTGTGCTCGCGGCGAACCGCTCGCAAGCCCATCAGTCCCATTCGCGCCCCGCAGACCCGCTAGAGCCAGCGGCGCGGCGGCGGCGGCGCGCCGGGGCCAGGGGGGTTGCCCGAATCGGACACAACGCGGCGGACCACCAGCCGGTTCCAGACGAACAGCACGAGCAGCGCGCCGACGATCGCACCGATGAGACCGGCGCCCTGGTCGAGCCGGTACCAACCGATGGTCTGGCCGATGAAGGTTGCGACGAACGCGCCAGCGATCCCGAGCCCGGTCGTCAGCATGAAGCCGCTCGGGCGATTCGGACCGGGCGAGAGGAAACGCGCGACGATGCCGGCGGCGAATCCGATCACGATAATCCAGATAATGTTCGACATGAAGATCTCCCTGTGGCGCTAGTGGCCCGGGACCTGACCGATGCGGCGTAAGCCTCGCTCCCCGACCCGATCTCTCCACTTTTGCGCTTATTGTCAAGCCTTGCTCTATTGGCCGGACGGGCGGCCTTGCCGGTTTTTATGCTCATCCATGAACCGCTCGAACTCCTCGCGATCCCTGGCGTGGCGGAGATTTTCCATGAATTTCGCGAATTCGCGCTCGGCGGCGACGAGCTTCTGGCGTTCTTCTTCTAGCCGCGCGAGTTCGGCGGCGCGCCATTCGTCGAACGCGCGATTTCCTGTCGAGCCCATGCCAAAACCGGAAGCAGACCAATTATTTGCCGCAAAGGCCCAGCGGCCGGGATCGCGCCCCCAGCTCGTCCAGTTTCCCCATTTTTCTCGTCCGAAAGAAATAATGTCGCCGGGATAACCGGATTTCTTCTGCCAGAATTTCCAGCATACGACCGCGAGACCGATCGGCCAGAATACGATGAAGCCCAAAACCATCGCCAGGATTTCCACTGGCTTCCAAGGCGCGCTATGCCAGTATCCGCGCCCGGGTGAGCACGATTGATAGGACATTCCGGTATCAGCACTCATCTCATTGCTCCTCTCGCCGCTCCATGTTGACCGCTTATAGGTAGCAAAGCGGTATTGGGCGGCGCGCCCGAGATATAAGTACGGATTTCTGGTTGTCGACATTTGAGCGACAAGAAATTCGCAGGGCTTGCGGCAGCGCGAGAGCCCGGAAATATTCGCGTCTTTCGGGAGGCGGGTTTGCCAAGAAGCCCGGCCGGTTCGATAGCGCGTGTTTCGCGGACGTCGGCCCTGCGGTGATTCGCCGCGCCTGCGCATGCAGCCCGGAGCCGCGGCTAGCGAAGAGAGGCTCTCAATCTGGCCTACCGCTGGTTTTCCGGCTTGGCCTGGAGGGCAAAGTGCCTGATTACTCCATCGTTTCTAAGAACCTCTCGGTCGCTTTCGCGAGAGCGACGCTTCCGCCGACACCTCGCGAGGTTCCCTAAGAAATCATGCGTTGCCCAGTTGCGCGGAACCAACGGAGGGTCCAGCGGTTTTGCTTCTGGCGAATGGCCGATGCCTGTCGAAAAAAACGGCGAAACCGCTTGGCACTCGGACGATCTAACGGGCCCGTCGCCATCCCCGCAACGAATGGGGCAAGGCCAGCGCCGCGCAACTCCCCGGAATGCGACCCATGCTCATAAGATATGGCTATGAATTGACGTTCAATTGCGCGAAGCCCGCATTGATGGTTTGTCTGCTCGACGCGCATCGCGATCAGGCGCGAAATATCCGGTACGAGACCCCGTTCGAGGCCACGCCGACGATTTCGACGGAGACTTATCTCGACTCGTTCGGCAATCATGTTCGCCGGTTTATCGCGCCCGCAGGCGATCTGACAATTCGCCGCGACGCCATCATCGAGGATAGCGGCGAGCCCGATCCGGTCAAGCTAGATGCCGAAGAGATCGCGGTCGAACGATTGCCAAACGACACGTTGGTTTTTACGCTCGGCAGCCGTTATTGCGAAACCGACAAACTTTGCGACATCGCTTGGCAACTGTTCGGATCGACATTTCGCGGCTGGCGCCGGGTTCAGGCGATCTGCGATTTCGTCTGCAACCATCTGACTTTCGGCTATCAATATGCCCGCGCCACCCGCACCGCCTATGAAGCCTATCAGGAGCGGGTGGGCGTTTGCCGCGATTTCGCCCATCTCGCCGTCGCTTTCTGCCGCTGCATGAACATTCCGGCGCGTTATGCGAATGGCTTTCTGGGCGACATCGGCGTGCCGCCGGATCCGGCTCCAATGGATTACAACGCTTGGTTCGAAGTTTTTCTCGAAGGGCGCTGGTTCACCTTCGATGCGCGCCATAACATGCCGCGCATCGGACGCGTCACCGTCGCTCGCGGCCGTGATGCAACGGATATCCCGCTTGCGACATCGTTTGGGCCCCATGTCTTGAAGAGCTTCAGGGTATGGACGGACGAAGTCGAGCCCGCTGTCTTGAGCGGCCTCGCGCGTCGCATCGCCTAGAGCGGGTTCTTGTTGACTCGCTCCAAACCCTATCCTTCTCGATGACTTAATTTCACGTGCGCGGGAAGTGCTCCAAACCCAGGCCGGTGCCAGCGCAAAGACGCCGCGGCGTGTGGCGAATGAGCAACTCCGCGCGAAAAAATTCCCCTCAAAATTCCCAGCAAAGTTGAGCCGCATTCTGATAAGCGATTAATATTACTGGATTTTTAAAGGATCAGCCGCGCTGTGGGGCGAATGCCCACAGAGTCGCGCGTTTGCACTTTACCTTGACGATCCTAGCCCTGTACCGTTGCCTGATTGCAGCGGTTTTCGGATCAACGGGCACGTGGATCGTTTCACCCAATTGCCGTGGCGAACAGGTTTTCGTGGACTTTGGCCCGCGGGGGTTAGGACTGTGCACTGTCCCCCGCTGCGCGTGCTTGCTTTACCTTACAATGGCCTCTGGCCTCGCCGGCTGCGCCGCCCCAAAGGGTTTTCTCGAGCCAGTGGCGGCGACCGCTCCCGGCGCCAGCGAAGTCGAAATGCTGGCCGCGACGACACGCAAGCCGGCCACCCCAGCGGAAATGTTTTCCGGCGACCGCGGGCAATCGTTGCAGTTTGCCGATATTGTCGTTTCAATTCCGCCCGTGCATCAAAATGGCAATGTTGAATGGCCTCGCCAAATTCCCGGCAATCCGGCAACTGATTTCGTGACGCTAAAACCCACCGACACCATCAACGAGCCCCAAGCGGCCACCGTATTCCGGAGACTTGTCCAAAACAATCCAGATAGGCATGTGCTGGTATTTGTCCACGGTTTCAACAACCGATTCGAGGGCGCGGTTTTCCGCTTCGCTCAAATCGTCCACGATTCCGGGGCTGAAGTCGTTCCCGTCCTTTTCACCTGGCCTTCTAAGGCCAGTTGCTTGCCTATGGTTACGACCACGAGAGCGCCACTTATTCAAGGGATCAACTCGAGAAAGGCCTGCGCTTCCTCGCTAAAGACCGCGAAGTGAGCGAGATAACCGTACTCGCCCATTCGATGGGAAGCTGGGTGACCCTCGAAGCGCTACGCCAGATGGCGATCCGCAATGGCAAGGTAGAAAGAAAAATCCGCAACGTTATACTCGCGGCGCCGGACGTTGACGTCGATCTCGCGCGCGAGCAAATCATGGCGATGGGCCCACGCGCGCGCAGGCCGCGCTTTACCTTGTTCGCGGCGAAGGATGACCACGCGCTTGCGGTTTCGCGAAAGATCTGGGGCGAGCCGAGACTCGGGTCGATCGACCCGGACCAGGAATCATGCGGAAGCCCGCCGACAAATCAGGAAACATGCAGAAGCACCCTTGCAAGCGAAGGGATCCACGTCATCAACCTGACGGGCATTACTTCGCCAGATCAGTTGCGTCACGCAACATCTTTTGGAAACCCGCAAATCGTCAAACTCATCGGACGTATCGAAAGCGGCCAAACATTGACGGATTCGAGAGTTGGCCTCGGCGAGAGGCTCATCCAAGCAAGCGCTGGCGCGGCAGCCTCGGTTGGTCAAGCGGCGGGCCTCGTCGTCGCGGCGCCGGTTGCGCTCGTCGATCCGGTCACGCGCGAGCACTACGGGGACGAGGTCGACGCTTTCAGTAAGTCGGTCCAAGATACCGCCACGCCGCAGTAATATCGGACGGCTGAGAACTGTTGCGCCCTCCCTGCCGTCCTTTGCTAAAAATCAGGCCACGCAAGAAATCTTGACCGCCATGCCGGTGGCTACGACACGTTTGAGCTTCACGCCGCTCTCATCGATTCGCACGGCGCCGCCGTTTTGGTAATCAATCCCGATGATGGCATCGGCGTCGATATCTTCCGCCTCGCGAATGAGTTCGCGCAAAACAAGTTCCCGCCAATTGTGTTGGAGCGGTTCGCTATTTTCGGGATGCCATGCGGAGGCAGCCTCGATCTTGCCGATGTGATAGAGGATACGGCCTCCTTCGAGGGTGCCGGTGAAACTGATACGCACGATCCCGCCTCCGGATTTTCGTTCTGTCTAATGCCTGGAAGTTTCGCGAGGCTTAACGCGCGGCGGCCGCCGCGGTTTCGAGACGAACTGTCCGCGCCGGTGAAGAGCGGGACGGGCGCCCCGCCCATATCAAATCAATTCTTTGTTAATGCCGGAAGTGGCGCACCCCGGTTAACACCATGGCGAGGCCGGCACTGTCGGCGGCGCTGATGACCTCGCCGTCGCGCACCGATCCGCCCGGTTGAATGATTGCCGTCGCGCCCGCTTCGGCGGCGGCGATGAGGCCGTCGGCAAACGGAAAAAACGCATCAGAGGCGGCGGCCGATCCCTTGGCGAGGCTTTCGGCAAGGCCGGCAGCCTTAGCGGCCTCGGCGGCTTTCATTGCCGCGATCCTCGCGGAATCGACGCGGCTCATCTGGCCCGCGCCAATCCCCACCGTCGCGCCGCCCTTAGCATAGACGATCGCGTTCGACATCACATGCTTGGCAACGCGGAAGGCGAATTTGAGATCGCGCCATTCCATCGCGTCCGGCGCGCGCTTGGTAACGACATGCAAATCCATGTCGTCGACATTTGCGTTATCGCGGGTTTGCGCGAGAAAGCCGCCCGCCAAGCTGCGAAACGTCAAACTCGCCCCGCGCGGATCAGGCAGGCCGCCGGTAAGAAGGAGCCGCAGGTTTTTCTTGGCGGCGACAATTTCGATGGCCGCATCGCAGGCCTCGGGCGCGATGATGACTTCGGTGAAAATCTTCACAATCAGCGCGGCGGTCTTCGCATCGAGTTTCCGGTTCAAGGCGACAATGCCGCCGAACGCCGAGACCGGATCGCAGCGCAGCGCGAGTTCATATGCCTCGGCGAGATTGTCCGCCTCGGCAACGCCGCAAGGATTGGCGTGCTTGACGATAGCCACGGCGGCGGTCCGCGAGGGATCGAACTCGGCGACGAGTTCGAATGCCGCATCAGTATCGTTGACGTTGTTGTAGGAGAGCTCCTTGCCCTGCACCATTCGTGCCATTGCGGCGCCGCGACGCGGCTCTCCCGACGCGAAGAAAGCGGCGGTCTGGTGCGGGTTTTCGCCATAACGCAAGCGTGATGCAAGCTTGCCGCCGAACGCGCGGTAGGCCGGCGCGGCGAGCCCGATTTCCTCTGCCAGCCAATTCGAGATCGCCGCGTCATAGACGGCGGTGCGTGCAAACGCTTTTTGCGCGAGTTCTTGGCGTAACTTCTTGGTTGTCGAGCCGCCATGCGCCGTCAATTCGGCGAGAATTTGGGCGTAATCGCCGGGGTCCACGACGACCGCGACATCGTTGTAATTCTTAGCGGCGGCGCGGATCATGGCCGGGCCGCCGATGTCGATATTTTCGATGCAGTCGGCGAAAGAAGCGCCGCTGTAGATCGTAGCCTCGAAAGGATAAAGGTTCACCACAAGGAGATCGATCGGCGCAATGCCATGCGCCAGCATCGCCGCCTCGTGTTCCGGGTTTTCCCTGACTGCCAAAAGCCCGCCATGAATTTTTGGATGTAGGGTTTTGACCCGTCCGCCCAAGAGCTCCGGAGTGCCGGTCAGATCGGAGATTTCGCGGGCCGCAATTCCAGCTCCGGCAAGTGCTGCGCGCGTGCCGCCTGTTGATACAAGCTCAACGCCAAAGCCCGAGAGCGCGCGCGCGAAACCGGCGAGGCCGGTCTTATCGGAAACGGAAATGAGCGCGCGGGCCGCGCGGCGAAGGTCAGTTGGCATGGCGTCTTTTCGCCTAAAACCGCGGGGCTTGAATGCTACTTGAAGCTGTCCGAGCGTGCGATAAAGGGATGAAAACAAATGTATACATCGAGTGGCCGAGATCGCGAAAAAATCGGCAGCGACCCGTTGGCGAAAGTCGATATTCGTCGGTGCCGGGCGCGAACTCGCGCCGCGCAGCAAGTCACGCGATGCAACCCGCTCGCCGGCAATCCGGGTAGGTCCATGCCCAGGATTTTTTGGCACATCGTACTTGACTCCGAGGCGAACTAGGATAAAATAGGACCTAGAAATTCCTTTTTGGAGATAAATCGTATGATTCCGCAGTCCGCCCCCACGCCGTCATTCCTCAAACCTCAGTCACCTCATCTGCACATCGACGGTGAGACGTGCCCCTGGTGCGAACAAGAAATTCCTCCCGAGCGACTGGAAGAGATCCGCGGCAAGATCGCGGCACGCGAGCGCGAGCAGACGCACGCGATCACGGCGAAGCTCGAACAGCAGCATGCGCTTCAGCTCGATGAACTTCGTAAGGCCAAAGAGGCTGAAGTCGCGAAAATGAGAGAAGATACAGCGGCCGAAGCCCTCCGTATCCGTCAAGAGGCGATCGAGGCCGCCGAGGTGCTCGCACGCGACAAGATCGCTGACAAGGACAAAGCACTCGCTGACGCCCAGGCGAAGATTTCGGAGGCAGAAAGCAAGCTCTCGAAGCTCCCGGAACAATATGAGCTAGCCTTGAAAGAGCGCCTCGATTCACAGTGGGAAATCCTGGAGAAAGACAAGATCGCGTCCGTCAACGCCGAGCGGGCAAAGAATCTCGAAACGCAAATGAAGCTTGAGGAGCAACTGCTGGACGTGCAGCGCCGCCTGCAGAAGAAAACGGCCGACGAACACGGCGAAGGTGCCGAGCTCGAACTCTTTGAGCTGCTGAGGGCGGCGTTCCCGGACGACAGGATCAGGCGCGTCGAGAAGGGTGCCATGGGCGCTGACATCGTCCATGACGTGGTCGAGAACGGAAACGTTTGTGGCAAAATCGTCTACGATCGGAAGAATCGCAGCGACTGGAAGACCAAGTACGCCACTAAGCTGCGCGATGATCAGATCGCGGAGAAAGCCGACCACGCAATTCTCTCGACCAATAAATTCCCGGACGGAGAGCACCAGCTTTGCATGCGCGAGCACGTCATTCTCGCCTGCCCAGCGCGTGTGCCCTGGCTGGCAGAGCTTCTTCGCGGGCATATTATCCTGACGCACGAGTTGCGCGTAAGCAACGAAGCACGCGACGAGAAGACGGCGGAGCTCTATGCCTTCATTAACTCAGAGCGCTGCCGGCAGCTCCTCGATTCGATCGAGACGCTTGTCAAGAAGCTCGAGGAAATCGACGTCGCCGAGCAGAAAGCGCACAGCGTTGTCTGGAGAAAGCGCGGAGAACTGCTGAAATCTGTGCTGAAGGCCAACGGCGTTTTCTGCTTCGAGATTGATCGCATCGTCGGCACCGCACAGACCGCGGAATAAGGCCATGACTCAGCCCGATCCGACCAACGAACGGGGGCGCATCATCGGCCTTCAGGAACGAAGGCTGGGCAAGACCGTCCTGCGCACCTACCGCGCCAAGGTCGAAATTGAAGATGTGTTGCCGAACGAACGGCAGCCGCGCGTTGGGACGAAGGAAGACGAGGAGCTTCAGCTTCAGATAGAAGCGAACGAAGGATTGTTCGAGCCGCTACTTGTGGAGCCACATCCTGAAATCGAGGGCAAGTTCCGCATCATTGATGGTGATCGGCGGTGGACAAACTCGCGCCTTCTGGTCGAACGAGGGCGGGAGCAATATCGCCAGATTCCTGTTGAGGTGACAGACAGAACACTTTCAGAGGAGGAACGGCTCCGGGTATGGATTTATATTCATCGCCAACGGAAGGAATGGGACGCTAAGGAAAAAGAGATGGTCGCGTATCGCCTCGTCGATCTGATGGGGCGCGCGGGCGCGGCCAACATCCTCGGCATCACGGTTCGCGAACTCGACAAGCTCGTCGAGGTTTTCGAGATTTCGGAGAAGTTCACCAAACTGCGTGATCCGAGCGCCGCCATCACCTGGGCGCGCGAGCTTATGGGCGTAAGCAAGAAGCTCTTGGTGCCCAGCGTCATCGACGCTGTGGTCAAGAAGGTGAATCAGAAGCGCATAACGAACTCGAAGGACTTGCGGAAGCTTCGCGCTATCCTTCCCGATCCGGTGGCCCGCGCTCACTTTCTCAGTGAGGAAGGGGATTTAGAGTCGGCGCTGCTGCGTCTACGTGTGATCGAGAAGAAAGCCAACGATGGCCTCCTAACCGGTCTGAAATCCGCGGTTGAAGCAATGAAAAGTGTGCCATGGATCACCCTCCAGGAAATGAAGGGCGATGCCAGCTTGCTGAAGAAAATTGAGGATGCCGAGGAATTGCTAAAATCCCTTCGAAAGGCCCTGACCTCCAGCTAAACCCTTCGGCGAGTGCATCCGTCAATGAGCCGGGGTATTGCCGCTTCGCGGCCCGCCGGGTTAGACTCTAGCGCTCCATCCTTTCTGGGCTAACGCTCCTTGGCTACGGACGACAACACCTCACCCCCGCCCGGATCCGGCGTCCGGCCGGTTTCGATTGCCGACGAGATGCGCAAAAGCTACCTCGATTACGCGATGAGCGTCATCGTGAGCCGGGCGCTTCCCGACGTGCGCGACGGGCTGAAGCCGGTGCACCGCCGCATTCTCTATTCGATGCACGAGAACAATTACACGCCGGATCGTCCATATGTGAAATGTGCCCGCATCGTCGGCGATGTTATGGGCAAATATCATCCGCACGGCAATGATGCGATCTACGACGCGCTGGTGCGGATGGCGCAGTCTTTCTCGATGCGTCTGCCGTTGATCGACGGGCAGGGCAATTTCGGCTCGGTCGACGGCGATCCGCCGGCCGCCATGCGTTATACAGAATCGAGGCTCGCCCGCCCGGCCCTGGCGCTGCTCGAAGACATCGATGCGGACACTGTCGATTTTCAGCCGAATTACGAAGGCAAGGAACATGAGCCAACCGTGCTTCCGGCGAAATTCCCCAATCTCCTCGTCAACGGGGCGGGCGGTATCGCGGTCGGCATGGCGACCAATATCCCGCCGCATAATCTCGGCGAGGTGATCGATGCGGCAATCGCCTTGATCGACCATCCGGAGATGACGATCGAGGATTTGATGGCGATCGTCCCCGGCCCCGACTTTCCGACCGGCGGCTATATATTGGGGCGGTCAGGCATCCGTATCGCCTATCTGTCCGGGCGTGGCTCGGTGCTGATGCGGGCGAAGGTCGCGGTGGAGGAAATCCGCAAGGAGCGCGAAGCCCTTATTGTCACCGAGATTCCGTATCAAATCAATAAAGCCACCTTGATCGAGAAGATCGCCGAGCTCGTTCGCGAAAAACGCGTCGAAGGCATCTCCGATCTCCGCGATGAATCCGATCGCGATGGCATGCGCATTGTCATCGAACTGAAGCGTGACGCGCTCGCCGATGTTGTCCTCAATCAGCTCTGGCGCTTCACCGCGTTGCAATCGAGTTTTCCCTGCAACATGATCGCCTTGAATGGCGGGCGCCCGGAAGTCCTGACACTCAAAGATTTTCTGACCGCCTTCATTGATTTTCGCGAGGACGTCGTCACACGGCGCACCAAGCACCTTCTCGCCAAGGCGCGCGACGCCGCGCATGTGCAAGTTGGCCTGGCGATCGCGCTCGCCAATATCGACGAATTCATCCATCTGATCCGCACGTCTCCGGATCC
>JBOHJU010000060.1:0-11156 GCA_050728755.1 Methylocella sp. | reverse complement strand
CCCCAAGACCATCGACATTCTCGCCGCCTATGAGCCGAAAGGCCTCGCGGGCGTCTTCACCGACCGGCGCCCATCGGCCAGCATCAAGTTCGGCATTGGTGACGTCGTCGCGGTCACGATTTTCGAAGCATCGGCGGGCGGTTTGTTCATCCCCACCGAAGCGGGCGCGCGTTCTGGCAATTTCGTGAGCCTTCCGGACCAGATGGTCGACAACAGCGGCAACATCACGATTCCCTTCGCCGGATTGATCAAGGCCGCCGGCCGCACCAACGTTCAGATCCAAGACGCAATCGTCAGCAAGATCAAGAACCGGGCGATCGAGCCTCAAGTCATAGTGACCTTGGCCCAGCAGCGGACCTCGCTGATCAGCGTGGTTGGCTCGGTGAATACGCCACTTCGCTTCGCGGTTCCGGCCTCGGGCGCGGGAGACCGCGTTCTCGATGCCATCACGCGCGCGGGCGGCATCGCCGGACCAGGTTATGCGAGCTGGGTCATGCTCGAGCGGGGCGGACGCCGCGCCACCGTGCCGTTCGAAAATCTCGTGATGAATGCAAGAAATAACGTTTATATTTTGCCGGGCGACCGGATCTATGTCTATCAAGAGCAACAGAAATTCATGGCTTTTGGGGCAACCAGCGGCTCCGCCGTTTCAACCGCGCAAGGCGAGTTCAATTTTGACGCTTGGCGAATCAACCTTGCCGAGGCAGTGGCGAAGGCCGGCGGATTGGCTGACGCCCAGGCCAATCCAGGCGCCGTATTCCTTTACCGGCGAGAGCCGCGCGAAGTCGCGCAATTGCTCGGCGCCGATATGACGCGGTTTGATGGACCGCTCGTTCCGGTCATCTTCACGGTCAGCTTCCGCGATCCGGGAGGTTATTTTTTAGCCACGAGGTTTCAGATGCGCAACGACGACATCATCTTCGTGGCGAATGCGCAATCCGTCGATATCTCGAAGTTCCTGACGTTCGTTAGTCAGGTGATGTCGACAGCACTTGGCACGGAATTGGTCATACAGGGTGTTCCAATCACGACCGACGCTATTCATAACCATACGTTGCCAGGTGCGGTTGTTACAACGCCGTGAGCGCGCTGTTGCTGGCAGGGTTCAACCCGCTGCGCGGCACGGGTTGTTCGAGAGGCCGTGGTTTGGTTTTGGTTGGTTTTCGGGAAATCCGCCGCCTTGTTTCGAACTAGCGGCCATGCAGGGACTGCGCCATAATTGGCCGGCATAGGCTGCAACCGTCGCAATTCTATTCCTTAGCGATCCTAAGGGTGACGCGCCGGCACGAATAAATCTATGCGGGGAACAGCGACCCGGCCAAATGGGCCTGCATCATCGATCTCTTGACACACATCTTGCCGGACAATGCCTTTGCCGGCAAAACAAGAGTTTTGAAGCGCGTTATTGCCCGAGCCGGGTTCCTGCCCGGCTTTTTATGCCTATATGGCCATGAACGCGGCCGCGTTTGCCGCCACCCGCGTCCGCCCCACCTGAGGCACCGGAAGCGGTGCGTTTGTACGGGCCCAGCACTTCGCCTGGAGGGCAACCTTGGTCGCTAAATTCATTTCGCAAACTTCATCTGGGCTCACCCGCCGCTCGGCGTTGCGGCTTGGCTTCGCTGGCCTCGTCTTGCCGCGCTTTTTCACGCCTTCTGCCCAGGTGGCGGCGCAAGAGACCGAGACCCACGGCCTCTCCATCTTCGGCGATCTCGCGATGCCCGTAGGCTTCAGTCATTTTCCCTATGTGAATGCCGGTGCCCCGAAAGGCGGCGAGATCGTGCTCCAGGTCAGCTCGACCTCCGGCAACCAGAATTTCACGACCTTCAATACGCTGAATACCTATATTTTGAAGGGCGACGGCGCCGCCGGAATGGGGCTTATTTTCGATTCGCTGATGAGCGGAAGCGGCGACGAGCCGGATTCGCTCTACGGGCTTGTCGCGCGCGCCGTGCGGATTTCGGCCGACAAGACAACCTACCGCTTTCTTCTGCGCAAAGAGGCAAGGTTCCATGACGGCTCGCCCTTGACCGCGCGGGATGTCGCTTTTTCCTTGAATATTCTGAAAACCAAGGGTCACCCGTCGATCCGCCAATCGCTTCGCGATCTCGAAGCCGCCGAGGCCGAGGCCGAGGCCGAGGATGTTGTCATGGTGCGCCTGAAGCCGAGGCATAGCCGGGAAGCGGCATTGATCGTCGCCGGACAACCGGTGTTTTCCGCGGCCTATTACGCGGGCCACCCGTTCGACGAGACGACGCTCGAGCCGCCGCTCGGGTCAAGCGCCTATAAGGTCGGCACCTTCGATGCCGGGCATTACATCGCGTTCGATCGGGTCGCGGATTATTGGGGCAAAGATCTTGCGGTCAATCTCGGCCAGGCGAATTTCGATCGGGTCCGGTTCGAATATTTTGGCGACCGGAAAGTCGCTTTCGAGGCTTTTAAAGCGGGCGTCTTCACCTTTCGCGAGGAATTCACCTCGGCCGTGTGGGCGACGGGCTACGATTTTGCCGCCGTCAAGGATGGCCGAGTCAAACGCGCGACACTGCCAGACGAATCGCCGATGGGAACACAAGGCTGGTTCTTGAACATAAGGCGTGACAAATTCAAGGATGTCCGAATCCGCCAGGCAATCGGTCTTGCCTTCGATTTCGAATGGACCAATGCCAATATCATGTATGGCGTCTATTCGCGCACCACGTCGTTCTTCCAGAACTCACCGATGGCCGCGCAAGGCAGCCCGGCGCCGGAAGAAGTTGCGCTGCTCGAACCATTCCGGGGCGATCTCGATCCATCGGTGTTCGGTGAGGTCTATGTCCCGCCGGTATCGGATGGTTCGGGCCAGGATCGCAAGCTCTTGCGCCGCGCGGCCACGCTCTTTTCCGAGGCCGGTTGCAAGCAGGCCGGCACGCACTTGACGTTGCCCGACGGCACGCCTTTCGAGATCGAGTTTCTGGATTTCGACAATGCCTTGGAGCCGCATACCGCGCCGTTCATCAAGAACCTGAAGCTTCTCGGTATCGAGGCCCGCTACCGGGTCGTCGATGCGGCGCAATATAAACGGCGACTCGATGTTTTCGACTATGATATCGTGACCTCGCGCTTCGGCCTCGGTCTCACGCCCGGAGAAGGCATGCGATCGACATTCGGGTCGGAAGCGGCAAGCCTGCCTGGCTCGCGTAACGTCTCGGGGATTGCCATCAAGGCGGTCGACGCCTTGATCGAGAAGGCGCTGGTAGCCGGCACGCGGGAGCAATTGACCTTTATCTGCCGCGCGATCGATCGCATTCTTCGCTCTGGTCACTATTGGGTTCCGATGTGGAACAAGCCCAATCATCTCGTCGCCTACTGGGATCTATTCGGCCGCCCCGAGCGCGGCCCACGCTACGACATCGGCGTCGTCTCGACCTGGTGGTACGACGAGGAAAAGGCCGAGCGGATTCATTTCGCCGGCCGTTGAAGGGCGTCTAATGATTGCCTATATCTCACGCCGTCTTTTGTTCATGATTCCGACCCTCTTCGGAATTTTGCTGATCAACTTTGCCATCATTCAATTTGCGCCGGGCGGGCCCGTGGAACGCATTCTGGCGCAATTGCAAGGGCTCGATACCGGCGCGACCGGGCGTTTCAGCGGCGTCGGCGAAGTTGGCAATCCGGGCGGCGGCGACGTGTCGTCGAAATACCGCGGCGCTCAAGGGCTCGACCCGAAATTCATCGCCGAGCTCGAAAAGCAATTCGGTTTCGACAAGCCGGCCTATGCGCGTTTTGTCCTGATGCTCAAGAACTACGCGACGTTTGATTTTGGGCGTTCGTACTTTCGCGACGTGCCGGTTTTGCAACTCATCAAGGAAAAGCTGCCCGTTTCGATCTCGCTCGGTCTTTGGATGACGCTTCTGTCCTATGCGATTTCGATTCCCCTAGGAATAAGGAAGGCGGTCAGCGACGGCTCGCGCTTCGACGTCTGGTCCTCGGCCGTCGTCATTACCGGCTATGCAATCCCGAGTTTTCTCTTCGCGATTCTGCTCATCGTTCTTTTTTGCGGCGGCTCGTTCTGGCAGATTTTTCCGCTGCGCGGCCTGACCTCGGAGAACTGGCCAGAGCTTTCTCTCGGGGCCAAGATCACCGATTATTTCTGGCACATTACTCTGCCGGTGCTGTCGATGACGCTTGGCGCCTTCGCGACCGCGACGTTTCTCACCAAGAACTCGTTCCTTGACGAGATCGCCAAGCAATATGTGCAAACGGCGCGGATGAAAGGCTTGAGCGAGCGCGGCGTGCTCTACGGCCATGTCTTTCGCAACGCCATGATGATCGTCGTCTCCGGCTTTCCCGGCGCCTTTATCGCCGCCTTTTTTGGCGGTTCTCTCCTCATCGAAACGATTTTTTCTCTCGATGGGCTCGGTCTGCTTTCGTTCGAATCGATCGTCAATCGCGATTATCCGGTCGTTTTCGCAAATCTCTATATATTCGCGCTGCTCGGGCTTTTCGTGAACCTCCTTTCCGACTTGACTTACATGTGGATCGATCCGCGCGTCGATTTCGAGACGCGGGAGGTTTAGGCTATGCGCGGCCCCTTGCCGGATGGCAGCATCGCCGCAGCGCGTCTCGCGCCGGCCAAACGGAAGCCGCGACGACTTCGATTGAGTCCGATCAACCGGCGCCGACTCGAAAATTTCAAAGCCAACAAACGCGGCTATTGGTCTTTCTGGATTTTTCTGTTCTTCTTTGTGCTGTCGCTTTTTTCGGAATTCATCGCCAACGACAGGCCGCTGCTCGTCGTCTACAAAGGCGAGATTTTGGTGCCGATCCTGCATGATTACCCGGAAGAGAAGTTTGGCGGCTTTCTCGCGCAAACCGACTATCGCGACCCGGTGATCGCCAAGGAGATCGCCGAGCATGGCTTCATGCTATGGCCGCCGGTCCGCTATTCCTACAAAACTATCAACCGCCAATTGCCGGTGCCGGCACCTTCGCCGCCGACCTGGATGCTGAGCGAAGCGCAGTGCCGCGCCGCCGTGCTTCGCATTTATAAAAAGCCTGACGGCACTTGCAGGGATATCGAATGGAACTGGCTTGGAACCGACGATCAGGGCCGCGATGTCCTCGCCCGATTGCTCTATGGCTTCCGCCTCTCGCTGTTGTTCGGCCTGACGCTGGCGGGGATTTCCTCGGTCGTGGGGATCGCGGCCGGCGCGGTGCAAGGCTATTTCGGCGGCTGGATCGATCTCATCTTCCAGCGCTTCATTGAGATATGGTCCTCGCTCCCGCATCTTTATCTGTTGATCATTATTTCCTCGATCATCACCCCGAGCTTCTTCGTGCTGCTCGGCATTCTTCTGCTGTTTTCCTGGGTGTCGCTCGTGCATGTCGTGCGCGCGGAATTTTTGCGCGCCCGGAATTTCGAATATGTCAATGCCGCGCGCGCGCTCGGGCTCTCCAATGGAGCGATCATCGTCAAGCACGTGTTGCCAAATGCGATGGTCGCGACCCTGACGTTTCTCCCATTCGTCCTCAACAGCTCGATCACGACGCTGACCGCGCTCGATTTTCTAGGCTTTGGCTTGCCGCCTGGCTCGCCTTCGCTCGGCGAACTCTTGTTGCAGGGAAAGTCGAACTTGGCCGCGCCATGGCTTGGCCTCACCGGCTTTCTGGTCATCGCGATCATGCTCTCGCTGCTGGTCTTCATCGGCGAAGCCGTGCGCGACGCCTTCGACCCCCGGAAGACGCTGGCATAGGCACCGGCGGCGGCAAGTTAACCTTCCCGCGCGAAGAGGCTGTTTTCCAGATACCAGGGCCATACCCGGCCGAAATACTACGTGCTCGGACCCTCTGTCGGCGCTAAACTGGCGTTGCCATGACAACCGCTTAGCCCAGAAGCGGACCCTCCCAAAAGAGCGCTGGAATCAAGCGGCCCTTGGGTATCCGGCCAGTACGGCACTTTCGCTGAAATCAACTCGACTCTGGCTGCGCCGGGCCTCCCAAGAAGAACCGCAGCATTTCCCGTGAAGCGTCGGGCCCATGCCGATCTGTGTGTGAACCTTCCGGGCTGCCCCCAGACCAAGCGTGCCCCAGCCCCTCGACGGCCCAGAGTTCCACGCGAGGAGTTCCACTCGCGTCTGCGATCACGGTACGAGTGAAGGCGCGGCCTCCCGCGGAACCGTCATGTTGCGTCACCTGTGCAGAGTCGGCGAGGCCGGCGCGGGCTTCGGCAATGATCATTTCGGCGTTCGACGCATGTACGATTTGATCGGACGCACCATGAAAAACAATGGTGCGAACGCGGCCGTCCGCGCTCTTGAGATGACTCTTCCTTTGCGCCGGCGCCGCGGGACCCGAGGTGCCGCGCATGGCCGCAAATGCAGAAGCCACGTCGGTGGCCGATCCGTAGGCGAGGCCGGAGTGAATGCCCGTCGCGGCGTAAAGTTCTGGGTAGGTGACACTCATGATCGCGGCCATGGCGCCGCCGGCCGAAAGGCCCGCCACGTAGACTCGGTCGGCATCGATATCGAACTCCGCCATTATTGTGCGTGTAATCCCTGCTATGATGCTCGGTTCCCCCACATCGCGCATCTGCTCCGTGGCATTGAACCAGTTCCAGCATGCTGATTGATTGGCGCTAATCGGTTGTCTCGGATAGGCGACGATAAAGCCCTGCTCTTCCGCAAGCCGGTTCATGCCTGTCCCCACTGCGAAGTCATCGGGGTTTTGAGTGCAGCCGTGGAGCATGATAACCAAAGGACGCTTTTGGCCATCTGTATGGCTTGGGACGTAGACCTTGTAGTCCCTCGAACCAGCCTCGCAGGTGAAGGTTTGTGTGAGATAAGCTGCCCCATCCGGCACCGGGACCGGCGGAGTTTTGCGAGATTTCACGAACGGCACTCGGTCAAGACCGAGGCTCGGAAGACCGGCCTGACGCAACTGCTTCAAGCCCGCTGTCAGCGGCTTTTTCATGCGCGCGGCGGGGCGTTGTTCAGCCGCAGCATCCCGCACGCCAGCGCTCGCAATTCTCGCGTCTTGCCGGGGCAGCTCGGACTTTCCCGAGCTCCCCGCGACACTGGTTTGCAGCTCGATCAATCGAGAACTTTGGGGCGCTTGTTCCGGCGAATGGGCGCGACCTCGTCCCCACAGCGCGCGCTGGATCACCCGCGTCGCCTCAACGACATCTTGCTCGCGCGCGAGTTGCGTGGCCCGATGCATGGCGGTGCTGAAGACGGTTTTCATTTTTGTATCCTCGTTGGAAAAGCGGTGCGCGATTGATCATCCGATCCGATCAATGAGCGCCGCCTTGACTGCTCTGCTGGCCCGAAGAGCGCCAAGAACGGTGATTGACTCGATTGTTGCGAGCGCGAGTTCGGGCGTGACGTCTTCGGCGATTGTCGCAAGCCCGATGACCTGGATGCGCAGCTTGCGGCCCGCAGCCTTCACTGCCTCCAAATCGTCGCGGCTATACCGTTGCGAGCCGAGTTCCAGGGTGCGCCGGACAATCGATTGCTTGAAGGCATTCGCGTGAGTGCCGAGCTGATTGCGGATCGCCGTCCTGATGAAGTCGGTGCGATTCGAGTAGAAGCCCTCGCGCACCAACAAATCGATATGGCCAAGGTCGACGAATCCGACGTTGATGCCGATTTTCTCAGTCTCGCCTGACTTGTCTCGCAGTCGATGTATTTCTCCGGCCATGGCCGTCCTCATAAACCATCCACGTGGATGGTATATGGATGGCTACCAGACGATTGCAACAGGAAAGTTAGATAAAGCGAGCGCGGATTGGTCGTAACCGTGTTCTGAAGGCCGCCTTGCATTGTTAATTTTGAGGCTGTGAGCCAACCTTTCGCCCGCCTGGTGCCGGATTGCAAAAACATAGTCGATTTTTTGCAAGGACAACGGGGCCGCGATCCGCGCTGTCTGCCGATAGTTCATGGTGCTGTGCCGCAGAACCTCAAACAGAGGCACCACCATGGGACCGAGGGAGATTGACCGCGTAACCCAAATAATGCTGTGTAGGCTTGATTTTTAGCCGTTTTCACCAAAGCAATCGACGATCATAGATGGACTCTGAGCGCTATAACGCCCGCGAGGCGGAACCCAAATGGCAAAGGATTTGGGAGGCGAGGGAAATCTTCCGCACGCGGAACGATGACCCGCGCGCAATATATTACGTCCTAGAGATGTTTCCCTATCCGTCCGGGCGCATCCACATGGGCCATGTCCGCAATTATACGATGGGCGACGTGATTGCTCGCTATAAGCGCGCGCGCGGGTTCAACGTCCTGCATCCGATGGGGTGGGACGCGTTCGGCATGCCGGCCGAGAACGCCGCCTGGCACAACAAAAGCCATCCGGCGGCGTGGACCTATGCCAATATCGCCGCAATGCGTGGCCAGTTGAAGTCGATGGGCCTTTCGCTCGATTGGTCGCGCGAGATCGCGACGTGCGATCCCCTCTATTATAAGCATCAGCAAAAGATGTTTCTGGATTTCCTCAAAGCAGGCCTCGCCGTGCGCAAAAAGGCAAAGGTCAATTGGGACCCGCTGGATTTTACCGTGCTTGCCAACGAGCAGGTGATCGACGGGCGCGGCTGGCGCTCCGGCGCGCTTGTCGAACAACGCGAGCTGACCCAATGGTTTTTCAAGATCACCGATTTTGCCGAGGATCTTTTGGAGTCGCTCGACGACCTCCCCCGCTGGCCGGAAAAAGTCCGACTGATGCAGGCGAATTGGATCGGCCGCTCGGAGGGGCTCGCGCTGCGCTTTGCGCTGGAGCCTGCGCCACAAGTTGCCACGCGCGAGATCGAAGTCTATACGACAAGGGCGGACACGCTGTTTGGCGCCAAATTCTTGGCGATTGCCGCCGATCATTCCTTCGCGGCAGAACTTGCGCGGGGCGACAAGGCGCTGGCGGGCTTTATCGACGAATGCCATCATGGCAGCACTTCGGGCGCGGCATTGGAGAAGGCCGAGAAGAAAGGCTACGACACCGGCCTTAAGGCGCTCCATCCTTTTGAGCCGGGCTGGCAGCTTCCGGTTTACGTCGCCAATTTTGTTTTGATGGACTATGGCACGGGCGCGATTTTCGGCTGCCCGGCGCATGATCAGCGCGACCTCGATTTCGTGAACGCCTATGGCCTCGGCAATACGTCAGTCGTCTGTCCGCCAGGGGAGAACCCACAGACGTTCCAGATTACCACCACCGCTTATGAAGGCGATGGCGTCTTGATCAATTCGCGTTTTCTTGATGGGATGACCACGAAGGCGGCGAAGGAGGAAGTGGCCCGGCGCCTCGAAGCAAAATTCCTCGGCAACCGGCCGCAAGGAAGACGCGAGGTCCATTTCCGGCTGCGCGATTGGGGGATTTCGCGCCAGCGCTATTGGGGCTGCCCGATACCGGTCGTCCATTGCGAGGCCTGCGGCGTGGTGCCGGTTCCCGCGCGCGACCTGCCGGTCGAATTGCCAAAAGATGTCTCCTTCGAAGAGCTAGGCAATCCCCTCGACCGGCATCCGACCTGGAAACATGTTCCCTGTCCGGCATGTGGCGCGCCGGCGCTGCGCGAAACGGACACGATGGATACTTTCGTTGATTCCTCCTGGTATTTTATCCGCTTCACCGATCCGTGCAACGAGGCCGCGCCGGCGGCAGCCGCGTTGGTGGAAAAGTGGCTGCCCGTCGATCAATATATCGGCGGCATCGAACATGCGATCTTGCATTTGCTCTATGCGCGGTTTTTCACCCGCGCGATGCAGGCGACAGGCCAGGTTGGCGCGCTCAAAGAGCCCTTCGCCGGGCTTTTCACGCAAGGCATGGTCGTGCACGAGACCTATCGTTCGAAGGCGGGCGAGTGGTTTTTCCCGGCCGATGTCCGCGTCGAGGCGGGGCCCGGCGGAAGGCGCGCCTTCCACATCGAGAGCGGCGAGGAAGCGGCGATTGGGCCAATCGAGAAAATGTCGAAATCGAGGAAGAACACGGTCGATCCCGACGACATTATTTCGGCTTATGGCGCTGATACCGCGCGCTGGTTCGTGCTTTCGGATTCGCCGCCCGAGCGCGATGTCATCTGGACCGAGGAAGGCGTGCAAGGCGCCGCGAAATTCGTCCAACGCCTATGGCGGCTTTCGGGCGAGCTTGCGCTCCTTGCCGCACCCGCCGGAACGCCGCCACCCGCAAATTCCTCGCTCGCCGCGGCAGGAATCCGCAGGGCGGTCCACATGAGCCTGATCAAGGTCGAGGAGGATATCGAGCGGCTGCGGTTCAACCGCGCCGTCGCGCAAGTGCACGATTTGGCAAACAAACTTTCCGCGGCGATCGGCGCGGTCGAAAGCGAGAATGTGGAGCCGGATATCCGCGCCGCCTTCCGCGAGGCCGCGGACATATTGGTGCCGCTGTTCGCGCCGATGATGCCGCATCTTGCCGAGGAATGCTGGGCGGCTCTCGGCCATGCGGATTTGGCGGCCGAGGCGGCCTGGCCGGTCGCGGACCGGGCTCTTGTTGTCGAGGACACGATTGCGTTGCCGGTCCAGGTCAATGGACGGAAGCGCGCCGATCTTGTTGTTGCGCGCGGCGCCGGGAGGGCCACGATCGAGGCCGCCGCGCTCGCCCTCGAGCCGGTCCGCCGAGCGCTGGACGGCAGGCCCGTGAAAAGGATCGTCATCGTTCCGCAAAGGATCGTCAATGTTGTTGGTTGAACGGCCAAATCGCCCGGCGCTCCCGCGCATATTCGCCATGCTCCTAATGGGCCTCGCCCTCTCCGGCTGCATCCAACCGCTCTATGGGCCGCTCAGCGCGGGCGGCGATGTCGCCTCCGAATTGCAGGCCATCGCGGTCGACCCGATCCCCAACCGGCTCGGCCATTACCTCGGCGATGAGCTGATCTTCGGGCTCAACGGCACCGGATCGAAGGTGCCTCCGAAATACCGGCTTATTGTGACCGTGACGGAGAATGTGCAGACTCCCTTGCTCGATACGGTGAGCGGCTATCCGAGCGCCGCGAACGTCGTGGTGAACGCGGATTACCGGCTGATGCCGGTCGGGGGTACCGAGCCGGTTACGAAGGGTCAGGCGGCCGTCGCTGCAAGTTACGACCGGACGAGCCAAAGGTTCTCCAATCTTCGTGCCGCGCGCGATGCCGAGATCCGCGACGCGAAAAGGCTCGCCGATCAGATCCGCATCCG